>CAYGLH010000194.1:0-3327 GCA_964350535.1 uncultured Ilumatobacteraceae bacterium | reverse complement strand
GAGCGACCCGATCTTCGCCGCGGCGCCGCGGATCTTGAAGCTGCCGGTGGGTTGCAGCGACTCGAGCTTGAGAGCGACGGCGGCGGCTCCGGGCCCCGCCAACTCGGGCGCGTCGACGAGCGGCGAACGGGTGGCGAACCGCTCGACGTCGGGGCGGACGCGACCGACGAGCCCGGCGTTGACCGCGCCCGATGGGGTGGACAGGGGGTTGGCAGGCATCGTCGACACATGGTATACAGTCGGTGTCCAGTCGGAGTGCAGAGATGCGACCACCGGCTCGGGCGACGCCCGACCTCGGGCGGGGGAGCAACGTGAACCACACCGACGACCACGCCGAGCGACACGCCACGTATCAGTGCACGATCGACCTCGACGCGCCCGGTCGGGAGGTCGGCCACTTCTCGCTGCCGTGGTCGCGCGACGAGTCCGGTTGGGGCAACCTGCTCACTCCGATCGCCGTGCTCGCCAACGGTGACGGCCCCACCGTCCTGATCACCGGGGGCAACCACGGCGATGAGTACGAGGGCCCGCTGGCGCTGCGCGCCGTGCTCCAGGAGCTCGACGCCGACCGGCTCAGCGGACGGGTCATCGCCGTGCCCGGCCTCAACCAGGCGGCGATCCGCGCCGGCACCCGCCTGTCACCGATCGACCAGGGCAACCTCAATCGCTCGTTCCCCGGCGATCCACTCGGCACGACGACCGAGCGCGTCGCCGACTTCGTCACCCGCGAGCTCGTGTCGCGGGCGGACGTCGTGCTCGACATCCACTCGGGCGGACGTTCGATGGTCTTCGAGCCGATGGTGATCACCCACGACCTGCCCGACCCGCAGCAGGTCGCCACCACGCAGTCCTACATGGAGGTGTTCGGCGCACCCCTCGCCGTGTTCGCCGAGGAACCCGACCCGGCAGGGATGCTCGACACGGCGGTGGAGTCGCTCGGCAAGACGTTCCTCACCACCGAGATCTGGGGCGGCCGGGCCGTCAGCGCGCGGACGATCTCGATCGCCAAGCGCGGCATCCTCAACACGCTGCGTCATGCGGGGGTGCTCCCCGGTGAACCCGAGTACGACGCGCCTCCCACCCGCCTGCGGATGGTCGCCGACGGCACGGTCGTCGCCACCTCCCCCGGGCTGTTCGAACCACTCGCCGACCCAGGCGACCACGTCAGCGCCGGCGACCTCGTCGCCCGCGTCCACCCGATCGACGATCTCGCGACACCGCCGACGGTGTTGCGTGCGCGCGTGGACGGCCTCGTGATCATGCGGCACAACCCCGGGCTGATCCAGTCCGGGGACCCCGCGATCTGCGTCGCCGTCCACGACACGACGCCGTGGTGACACGGCACGAAAGACCCCGACAGGGGCCGTCCCGGCCCCGGAGGAGCATGAGATGACCACATCTTCACGACACACCGGCCGCTGGCGTCGACTGGCGATGGGCGCGGCAGCGCTCTCGCTCGTCGCCGCTGCCTGTGGCGACGACGACGATGGCGATTCAGGGGGTGACGACACCACCGCCGACACGGAGGCCATGGACGACAGCGACGACGCGGCCGCCGACGACACCACGGCCGATACCGAGGCCATGGACGAAGGTGGCGACGACGATGCCGCGGCGGCCACCGGGCTCCTCGCCGAGCTGCAGGAGGCCGGCACGGTCACGGTCGGGCTGGCCAACGAGATCCCCTACGGCTACGAGACCGAGGACGGGTCGATCGAGGGCGAGGCACCCGACGTCGCACGCGCCGTGCTGGCGAACCTCGGCATCGACAACATCGAGGCCGAGGTCGTCGACTTCGGCACGCTGATCCCGGGCCTCCAGGCCGGCCAGTACGACATGATCGCGGCGGGCATGTACATCACGCCCGAGCGCGCCGAGCAGATCATCTTCTCCGACCCCGACTACTGCACCAGCTACGCGTTCGCCGTGGCGGAGGGCAACCCGCTGGGGATCGGCGGCGGCTTCGACTCGATCGTCGAGAGCGGCGCCACCCTGGCCGTGCTCTCGGGTGCGGTCGACGAGGACTACGCCTCCGACGCCCAGGTGCCGGAAGGGCAGATCGAGCTGTTCGCCGACGTCAACGCCCAGTACGACGCCCTGCTCGCCGGGCGCGTCGACGCGGTCGGCGGCACGGCGCTGACGGTCAACAACCAGACCGACGCCAACGCCGGGATCGAAGCGACCGAGGCGTTCATCCCGCTCGATGCGAACGGCGAGGAGGTCTACGGCTGCGGTGGATTCGGCTTCCTCGACCAGGACTTCCGCGACGCGTTCAACGCCGAGCTGCGGACGCTGCTCGAGGACGGCACCGTCGAGGAGATCGTCACCTCGTACGGCTTCGCCGCCGAGGACGTCCAGACCGCCGCAGGCCTGACCGTGCAGGACCTCGCCGGCGGCTGACCCCCGACGCGACCCAACCTGTCACAAAGGGGTCTGACACCTTTGTGACAGGTTGGGCGTTGGCTCGACCATGAGCGATCTCTTCCTCAACTCGACGCAGTACCAGCGGCTGTGGGACGGCACCCTCGTCACCCTGCAGGTGCTCGGCATCGCCTTCGTGCTCGGCATCACGTTGTCGGTCATGTTCGGCGTGGCCCGGCTCTCCGAGCGCGTCTACGTGCGCGCTGCGGCGCTGGTGTACGTCGAGGTGGCCCGCGGCATCTCCTCGATCGTGCTGCTGTTCTGGATGGCGTTCGCCCTGCCGATCCTGCTCGAGTTCGACCAACCGAGCCTGCTGCTGATGGGCTCGATCGCCCTCGGCCTCAACATGGGTGGCTACGGCGCGGAGATCGTGCGGGGCGCGATCCAGTCGGTGCCGCACGGCCAGACCGAAGCGAGCATCGCGCTCAACCTCACCGCCACGCAGCGGATCCGCAAGATCATCCTGCCGCAGGCGATGCCGATCATCCTGCCGCCGATGGGCAACCTCACGATCGAGATCCTGAAGGGCACCGCCCTCGTGTCACTGATCGGTCTGTCCGACCTGGCGGGCGAGGTGTCCAAGCTGCGGATCAACCGCACGATCAGCGACGACCCGGTGAGCATCCCGATCCTGTTCCTCAATGCGCTGATCATCTACTTCGTCCTCGCCCAGATCATCAACCTGTTGTTCCGGCTCGCCGAGCGCCGCGTGAGCTCGCGCTTCGAACAGCGCACCGGCCGCCGCGCCGTCGACGTGGGCCCGACCTCCGATCCGGCGGAGGTGAGCTGACGTGGACGTCGACCAGGACACCAGCCATCACCACCCCGGCGACGACGTCGACGTCGAGGCGGCCGCCGAGCTCGCCGCCGCCCGCTGGCGCAAGCGGCTGATCACCGTCGGCTGGA
>CAYGLH010000193.1:0-6918 GCA_964350535.1 uncultured Ilumatobacteraceae bacterium | reverse complement strand
CCCGCACGAACTCGTCCGTCCACGGTTTGGGGAACTCGTCGGTGATGTCGATGCCGGCCTGAGCCATCGCGCGGACCGCCGCCGGGTTGACGGTGGACGCGGGCTGCGCACCCCCGGTGTACACCTCGACCCGGTCGCCGGCGAGATGCCGCGTCCAACCGGCGGCCATCTGTGAGCGGCCCGCGTTGTGCACGCAGAGGAACAACACGGTGGGCGTCGTCGACGTCGTGATGCCGTCGGCCTTGGCGAGCGCCGTGAGCCGCTGTCGGGCGAAGCGCTCGGTGAGGATCGGGACATACCGGTCGAAGCTGGCCCGGGCGATCAATCGATCGAACGAGTCGGCGATGTAGCGCTCGATGGTCTCGCGGGCGAAGGTGCCGTCGAACTCTCGCTCGAGGCGGGCGGCGGAGGTGTCGATGACGTTGCGCTGGTCGAGGGGGAGCGATCCGTAGTTGCGGTGGTTGTCGAGAGGCATGGATTCATCTAATCATTCAACAAGTTTTGAGTCAATATGAATCGATAGAAATGCGGCGTCCGGTAGTCAGGATCGGACTACCATCCGCCCGGTGAAGGTGCTCGGTCCGCTCGTGCTCGCCGGGTGGTTCGCCGCGTGCGGATCCGGCGATGACGACGAGGACGTGCTCGTCTTCGCCGCGGCGTCGCTCACGGAGGCCTTCAGCGATCTCGGCGAGGCGTACGAGGCGAGCACCGGGGCGGCGATCGACCTCAACTTCGCAGGGTCGTCCGAGCTCGCCGCCCAGATCGAGGCCGGCGCGCCGGCTGCGGTGTTCGCCGCAGCGGACGAGGTGTCGGCGGAACGGGTTGCCGCGCACGCCGCCGGCGCGCCGCTCCCATTCGCGACCAACGAGATGGTGCTGGCCGTCGAGCCGGGCAACCCCGCCGACGTGCGCGGTGTCGAGGCGCTGGCCGACGACGAACTGATCGTCGTGGTGTGCGCGGTCGAGGTGCCGTGCGGCCGGTACGCCCAGCAGGTGGCGGCCAACGCCGGGATCGCCATCGCCGCCGACTCGTACGAAGCGAACGTCAAAGGGGTGGTGACGAAGGTCGCCCTCGGCGAAGCCGACCTCGGCGTCGTCTACCGCACCGACGCCGTGGCCGCCGGCGACGAGGTCGAGGCCGTCGAGGTCGCGCCCGACGTGAACGTCGAGGCCGTCTACCCGCTGGTCCTGCTCGACGGCGCCGGCGACGACGCCGAGGACTTCGTGCGATTCGTGCTCGGGCCGGAGGGCCGGGCCCTGCTCGCAGACCACGGGTTCGGGGCACCGTGAGCCGCCCGACGACGGACGCCCGCCGAGACCCCACTCGTGAGCGACTCCCGCTGCCGGTCCTGGGTCTCGCCGTGCTCGGCGCGGCCTTCTTCCTCCTTCCCGTCGTCGGGCTGCTGTGGCGCGTGCCGTGGGGGGACGCACTGGAGGTCGTCGGTCGCCCCGATGTCCGCCAAGCGCTGTGGCTCTCCCTGCGCACGTCCCTGCTCGCCGCGGCCGCGGCGGCGGTCTTCGGCATCCCGCTGGCATGGCTGCTCGCGCGCGTCGAGTTCCCGGGGCGCGCCGCACTGCGCGCCCTCGTCACCCTGGCGATGGTGCTGCCGCCCGTCGTGGCCGGCGTCGCGCTGCTCTACGCCTTCGGACGACGCGGGGTCTTCGGGCAGCACCTCGACGAGTGGTTCGGCATCACCCTGCCCTTCAGCCCAGCGGGCGTGGTCGTCGCCCAGGTCTTCGTGTCGATGCCGTTCCTCGTCGTCACGGTCGAGTCGGCGATGCGCCAGGCCGATCGTCGCGTCGAGGAGGCGGCGCGCACGCTCGGTGCGACGCGCTGGTACGTGTTCACCCGTGTCACGCTGCCGTCGATCCGTCCGGGACTGGTCGCCGGCCTCGTGCTGGCGTGGGCCCGCGCCCTCGGCGAGTTCGGTGCCACCATCACCTTCGCCGGGAACCTGCCCGGTCGCACCCAGACCCTCCCCCTCGCCGCCTACCTGGCCCTCGAGATCGACCCCGACGAGGCACTGGTGATCGCCCTCGTGCTGATGGGTGTGAGCTTCGCCGTACTGCTGGCGTTGCGCGACCGCTGGATCGACGCGCCGCGGATGGTGCTGCGATGAGCCTGGTGGTTTCCGCCGGGGTCGCGCGCGGCGACTTCTCGCTCGAGGTCGACCTCGCCGTGGCGTCCGGCGAGGTGCTCGGCGTTCTCGGCCCGAACGGATCGGGCAAGACGTCGCTGTTGCGGGCGGTCGCCGGGCTGACGCCGGTGTCGACCGGCGAGATCCGCCTCGACGACACGGTGCTCGACCGTGTCGACGGGGACGTCTTCGTGCCGCCCGAGCAGCGTTCGATCGGTGTCGTCTTCCAGGACTATCTGCTGTTCGACCACCTCTCGGCCCTGGACAACGTGGCGTTCGGTCTGCGTGCCCGCGGGGTCAAGCGAGCAGCGGCGCGGGCCCGCGCCGCGCGCTGGTTGGACCACGTCGGCCTCGCCGGTCGCGCCGACGACCGGCCGGCCCGGTTGTCCGGGGGCCAGCGCCAACGGGTGGCGCTGGCGCGGGCGCTGGCGGTCGAGCCCCGCGCCCTGCTGCTCGACGAGCCGCTCGCCGCGCTGGACGTCGCCACCCGCCGGGACCTGCGGCGCGAGCTGCGACGCCAGCTCGCCACCTTCGACGGCGTGCGCCTGCTCGTCACCCACGACCCGCTCGACGCCTATGCCCTCGCCGATCGCATCGCCATCGTCGAGGAGGGCCACGTCGTGCAGGTCGGCACGATGAGCGAGATCGCGGCGCATCCCCGCTCGCGCTACGTCGCCGAGCTGGTCGGCACCAACCTCGTGTCGGGGATCGTCGGGCCGGACGGGCTCACCACTGCCAACGGTGCGGTGCTCGCCGTCGTCGGCGACGTCGAGGGGCCGGCGCTGGCGGTGATCCGGCCCCAGTCGATCACGCTGTCGCGCGCCGAGGCTCCGTCCAGCGCCCGCAACGTGGTGCACGGTGTGGTCGCCGAGATCGAGCGGATCGACGGTCGGGCACGGGTGTCGATCGAGGCGCCGATCCCGCTCGTCGCTGAGGTCACGCTCGGGGCGATCGACGCGATGGCGCTGCGACCCGGCGACCAGGTGTACGCCGCAGTGAAGGCGACCGACATCTCGACCTACGCGATCTGACGATGACCGCCGGTGCGCCGCGCCCGACGTCCCTGGGGGAGTGGGTGTGCCTCGGCGCCCTGTACGACGGGACGTCGCACGGCTGGGCGATCGCCCGCCGGCTGCGCGCCGACGGTGATCTCGGACGCGTCTGGCAGCTGTCACGCCCGCTGACGTACCGGGCCCTCGAGCACCTCGCCGAACGGGGTTGGGTCAACGCCGTCGGCGAGGAGGAGAGCAGCGGCGGACCGACCCGCACGTTGCTCGCCGCCACCCGAACCGGTCGGGAGCACCTGCGGGCCTGGGTGCGCACGCCGGTGGAGCAGATCCGCGACATGCGCAGCGAGCTCCTGCTCAAGCTGCTGTTCGCCACGGAGCTCGACATCGACCTCGGGACGATGCTCGACGAGCAACGTGCCATCGTCGGGCACCGGGAGGTGGAACTGCGCGCCGAGCTCGAAGACGCACCCGAGGACCTGGTGCTCAGGTGGCGCGTCGAGATGGCCGGCGCCGCAACACGGTTCGTCGACTCGCTCGGCTGACGCCGCCCACCTGCGATCAGGCGGGATCGATGCGGGCGACGGTGCCTTGGTTCGACACCGCATAGAGCTCGCCGTCGGGGCCCGGGCTCACGGCGGTCAGGCCGGGCAGCGATCCGAGGTCGATGACCCGAGCCGGCGCACCCCCGCCCACCGTGGTCGTGTCCACGGCGAAGATGCGCCCGGAGCAGAAGTCGCCCGCCACGTACCAGCCGCGCAGGTCACCGAATCGGCCGCCGCGGTACACCGCCCCGCCGCTCACCGAGCAGTCGCCCGTGTCGTGGCCGTACACCACCACGGGTGGTACGAGTGCTGCCGCGGTCCCGTCGAGCGCCGAACCATCGGTCGGCTGGTCACCGTTGAACGGGGCGAGCCCCTCGAACGCGCTCCAGCCGAGGTTGGCGCCGCGTCCCGCCTGGCGCCCGTCCACCGCGGGGAGGTAGTTGACCTCCTCGAAGCTGCCCTGTCCGACGTCGGCGATCCACAGGTCGCCCGTGACGTCGTCGAAGTGGATCCGCCACGGATTGCGCAGGCCGAACGACCAGATCGTCGGGTCGGCCCCCGGGGTATCGGCGAACGGGTTGCCGCCGGGGATCGTGAACTCCCCGTCGGCATTGCCGATCGGGTCGATGCGCAGCAGCTTGCCGAGACGGCTCGACAGGTCGAGGGCGCGCCGCTCGGGGTCTCCGGACGACCCGCCGTCGCCGAGCGCGATGTACAGCGACCCGTCGGGACCGAACTCGAGGTCGCCACCGTTGTGGTTGCCGTACGGCTGGTCGACGGTGAGGACGACGCGTGCCGACTGCGGATCGAACATGGCGGTCACGGGATCGAGCTCGTACTCGGCGATGACGGTGTCGCCGTTCAGGTCGTTGTAGTGCACATAGGCGAGGTCGAGCTCGGGATGGAAGGCGAGTCCCAACAGTCCGCGCTCGCCCTGGAAGTCGACGAGGTTGCCGATGTCGAGCACCTGCTCGTCGGACACGTCGTCGATGGCGCGCACGGTCCCACCCTGCTCGATCACGAAGACACGGCTGTCGAGTGGGCGGCGGGCGATGTCGACCGGCGTCTCGAACGGCCCGAACGGTGCCAGCCGGACGGCGGGTTCGGGCAACGGGCCCGGGGTGGTGGTCGGTGTGGTCGTCTCGCCACCGACGGGTCCGGTCGGCAGGTCGGCGCCCGGCGCGGGTGTCAGCGACGTGGCCGGACCGCCGGGTGCTGACGTGGCGGGAGCGAGCGTCGTGGTCGTCGCCGGCGGCACCGCGGAGCTCTCGACATCGTCGCCGGCCTCGGCCGCTGCGTCGGTGGTCGTCGGGACCAGCGACTGGCGCGGCGCAGAGTCCGTCGCGCCGTCACCGTCGTCGGACCCGCCGCCGGCACACCCGGCGATCGTCAGCGCGGCGCACACGACTGCGGCGAGACGCCTCATCGGTGGCCGAACCGAGTGAGCCCCTCTTGCACCACGCTGATCGCGAGCTGACCGTCACGGGTGAAGATCTGACCGCCCGCCAGGCCTCGGGCGGACGAGTTCGACATCGCCGTCTGGCTGTAGAGCAGCCACTCGTCGGCACGGAAGGGGCGGTGGAACCACATCGCGTGGTCGAGGCTCGCCATCTGCATGTCGGGGCTGTTCCACGGCACCACCCCGAAGGGCCGGATCGCCGTGTCGAGCAGCGTCATGTCGCTCGCGTAGGTGACGATGCAGGCATGGAGCAGGGGGTCGTCGGGCAGCCGGCCGTCGGCGCGCAGCCAGACCCGCTGTCCGGTGGCCGGCGTGCGGGCGTGTTCGACGACGTCGAAGTCGTCGTAGCGCAGGTCGATCGGGCGCGGCCGGTGGTACCACTCGCCGATCTGTTCGGCGTAGGGCGCCATCCTGGTCTTGAAGTCGGCGAGCGTGTCGGGGTCCTGCAGGCCGTCGGGCATCGGCAACTGGTGGTCGCGGCCGGGCTCGTCGTCGTGGAAGCTGGCCTGCAGGTTGAAGATCGCCCGACCGTGCTGGATCGCCACGACGCGGCGGGTGCTGAAGCTGCGCCCGTCGCGGATGCGGTCGACCTCGTAGAGGATCGGGATCTGCGGGTCGCCGGGCCGCAGGAAGTAGGCGTGCAACGAGTGGACGAGCCGCCCCGGCTCGTCGACCGTGCGGCTGGCGGCGACCAGCGCCTGACCGGCGACCTGGCCGCCGAACACCCGCTGACGGTTCTCGTCGGGCGACCGGCCGCGGAAGACGTTGACCTCGATCGACTCCAGGTCGAGGATCTCGAGCAGTTCGTCGAGGGCAGAGGTGGTCGGTCGGTCGTCGGCGCTGGACATGGTCGAGCCATGTTGCCACGCAGCACCGGCGCGATGCGATCGTGAACACCTGGCCGGGGCCACCTACAGTCCGATCCCATGGCCCTTCTCGATCTCGGACCCGACGAGCTGTTGTCGACCACTCGTGCCGTGCGCAAGCGGCTCGACTTCACCCAGGAGGTCGACGACACGTTGATCCGTGAGTGCGTCGCGCTGGCGATGCAGTCGCCGTCGGGCTCGAACAACATGACGATGCAGTTCGTCGTCGTCCGCGACGCACAGAAGCGGGCGGCGATCGGGCAGCTGTACGCCGACTGTTTCGAGATCTACCGCAGCCTCGACGGCATCTACGTCGGATCGATCAAGAAGGACGGTGCCGAGGCACAGGCGCAGCAGGACCGGGTGACCGACTCGGCGAACTACCTCGCCGAGCACATGGGCGACGCCCCCGCACTGGTGCTGGCGTGCACGATCGGGCGCTGCGACGCGATCCCGCAGGCCGGTGCGTCGATGTACGGCAACGTGCTGCCCGCGATGTGGAGCTTCATGCTGGCGGCGCGGGCGCGCGGGCTCGGCACCGCCTGGACCACGGTGGCGATGTTCAACGAGCCGGCGCTCGCCGAGATCGTCGGCATCCCGTACGACGAGGTGCAGGTCGTGTGCCTGTCACCGTTGGCCCACACCGTCGGCACCGATTTCAAGCCGGCGACGCGCCCGGACCCCGAGTCGATCATCCACTGGGACACCTGGTGACCCGACCGGCGGGCGCGGTGGCGCTGGGCGAACGCCGACGGACGCTGGCCCTGTCGACGAAGGGGTTCATGCCCGAGGACGAGGGCGACGCGCTGTGGTCGGCGGCGGTCGACGCGGCCGGCGCCGTGCCGGGCGCGCCGTTCCTGGAGGTGGGGTCCTACTGCGGGCGTTCCACCGTGTGGCTCGGCGA
>CAYGLH010000192.1:0-6919 GCA_964350535.1 uncultured Ilumatobacteraceae bacterium | reverse complement strand
GATGCGCGTCAGCTCGCGGCGGCGATCGCCGACGCCAGCTCGGCCACGATCTCGTGCTCGACCATGTCGCGGGCCACGCTGATCGCGTTCGTGATGGCGGTCGGGCTCGACGAGCCGTGGGAGATGATGCACACGCCGTCGACGCCGAGCAGGATCGCACCGCCGTACGTGTCGGGGCTGAGCTGCTCGTACAGCGGCAGGAGCGCCGGCATCAACGCGTCGGCGTGGGCCCGGTACTCCTCGGCGGCGAACGCCTCGAGGAGCGCCGCGATCACGGCCTTCATCCCACCTTCGAGCGTCTTCAGCACCGTGATGAGCGACACCGTCGACGTTGCCGGTGAACCCGTCGGTGACGCAGACGTCGACGGTGTCGCTCATCACGTCGCGGCCTTCGACGTTGCCGATGAACTCGATGCCCGGAGCGGCGGCGAGCAGGTCGTAGGACTCCTTGCGCAGCGTGTCGCCCTTGCCCGGCTCCTCGCCGATCGACAGCAGGCCGACGCGCGGGTTGGCGATGTCGAAGCGGTGCCGGGCGTACACGGAGCCCATCACGGCGAACTGCACGAGCCATTCGGGCTGCACCTCGGCGTTGGCCCCGGCGTCGAGCAACACGGTCGGCGTCGATCCGGGAACGGGGATCGGCGTGGCGATCGCCGGACGCTTGACACCCTTGATCCGCCCCATGCGCAGCAGCGCCGAGGCCATCGTGGCGCCGGTGTTGCCGGCCGACACCATCGCACTGGCCCGACCGTCGCGGACCGCCTCGGCGGCCATCTCGATGACCTCGGACGCGACGATCAGTTCGAGCGTGGATCCGTCGTGGGCGGTGTCGAGGTGCTCGGGACCGACGAGCACGACGGCGGTCCCGGCGCGCGACGCGGCATGGGCGCCCTCGAGCACGGCTCCCGGTGCGTTGTCGCCACCGAGGGCGTCGACTGCGACGGGCAACATCGACGCGACGTCAGGCGTCGACGTCGACCGCGACGCGGTCGCGGTACCAGCCGCAGGACGGGCAGACCGTGTGCGGGAGCTTGGCGTTGCCGCAACGCGGGCAGAGGCTGCGCGCAGGGGCGTGGAGCTTCCAGGCGCTGGCCCTGCGGCTGCGCGTCTTCGACTTCGAGGTCTTCTTCTTCGGAACGGCCATCGTTCGCTTCTCCGTTGGGGCATCGACCCGGGGTCGAGGCGGTCAGCTTGGTGCTTCGTCTTGATGCTGGACGTGACGGTGTGGAATCGTCCCGGCTCAGCGGCCGGATCACGTTATCGGAGCCCTCGCCGGATGAGAACGGGACCCGGCAGATCGTCGCTCCTCGCCGATCCGCCCGCCTCAGTCGTCCAGCTCGAGGTCGGCGAGCGCCGCCCACCGGTCGTCGCGAACGTCGGTGTCGCACTCGCACGACTCCGTGTTGCGGTCGATGCCGCACACCGGACACAGGCCGCGGCAGTCGTCGCGACACTGCACCTCCCCGTCGAGCTCGAGCAGGAGGAGCTCGCGCACCATCGGCGCGAGGTCGAGCTGGCCGTTCTCGATGGGGAACGCGTCCTCGTCGGTGAGGTCCACCTGGTAGAGCTCGTCGACCTCGGCGACCTCCGGGGCGCGATCGTCGGCAAGGCACAGGCGACACATGCCCTGCGCCGGCGCCGTGACCGAACCGACCACCGTGATCCCGTCGAGCAGTGCGTCGAGGCGGACGCGGATGGCGACGTCGCCCGTGAGGCGCGGGTGCCCGACGCCGAGGGCGGCGCCCGGGAGCTCCACCTCGATGGTGCGGACGGCGCCGGGCTGGCGGAGCAGCTCGACGGCGTTCACCCGGAGCGGTCGCAGCGGATCGGACATGCGATCCACCCTACGGCCACCCGAACGAGACGTATCACGAGCCCCGCCGAGGACTCTGGATCAGCGTGGAGCCCGAACGCGGCCCACGGAAGGGGTAGCTGTCCGATGCCGAAGTCTCCCAGGACTCCCAAGGCGAGCACCGTCGCCGATGCGATCACCGCGCTGGACTCGGTCCGACGCGAGTGGCTGCGCCGCCCAGGCGTGACCGCCGTCGACGTCGGGTTCAAGATCAGCGGCGACGAGCTCACGGACAAGGTCGCGCTGCGCGTGCACGTCGAGCGCAAACGTCCGGCGGCGTCGCTGGCCACCGAGGACGTGTTCAACGACCCGGCCACCGGCACCGACGAGGTCGGCGGGTTCGAGGTCGACGTCGTCGAGGCGGCGTACTCCCCGTCAGGGATCGTCCTCGACCACGAGGACGTCGCTACCGTCGAAGCCGTCGACCGCAAGTCGGAGGTCGATCCGCTGATCGGCGGGATCAGCTGTGGCAACCCGCGCATCACGGCGGGAACGCTCGGCGCGATCGTGTTCGACCGCGCGACCTGCACGCCGATGATCCTGTCCAACTGGCACGTGCTGGCGGGGGCGTCGGCGGCCGCGCCGGGCGAGAGCATTCTGCAGCCGGGGAAGTTCGACGGCGGCACCGACGTGGTGGCGACGCTCACCCGGATGCAGCTCGACAGCGCGATGGACGCCGCCGTCGCGACGCTCGACGGGACGCGCAACCACAGTCGCGACGTGCTCGGCATCGGCACCATCACGGGGATCGAGAGCGCCACCCTCGGGATGCAGGTCGTGAAGTCGGGCCGCACGACCGACATCACCGAAGGCGTGGTCGACGGGGTCAGCATGAGCGTGTCGATCAACTACGGCGACCCGGGGGTGGTGGCCTTCAGCAACCAGGTCCGGATCGTGCCGCGCCCGCCGTGGCCCGCGGTCGACTACGAGGTCAGCAAGGGCGGCGACTCCGGCAGCGTGTGGATGAACCAGGCGAACAACAAGGCGATCGGCCTGCACTTCGCCGGCGAGACCACGCCCGCGCCGTCGGCGGAGAACGCGATCTGCAGTCCGATGCAGCCGATCGCCGATGCGATGAACTTCTCGTTCCTGCCCGTGATCTGTGCACCCACCAAGCCGGTGATGATCGACCTGTGCGACCGCTTCCCCTGGCTGTGCAGCGGATGGATCCCGCGGCTGTGGGGCGGTTGGCGTCCCGTGCGGCGGCAGGGTGCCGAGCCGGCGTCGTTCGCGCTCGACGCCGACGGCGGCGGCGCGGGCCGATGCGACTGCGGCTGCCACGGCGCTGGACCGGGAGGCCCGACCCGTGATGAGCTGGTGGAGTTCCTCACCTACCTGGAGTCGTTGAACCGCTGATGTCGACCCCCTCCCCCGAGTCCGTCGCCGCCGCCGAAGCGGCCCTCGACACCGTGCGCGGCGACTGGATGTCGCGACCCGAGGTGGTGTCGGTCGAGGTGGCCCGCTCGTCGCGGTCACCGGACGGTGTGTGCGTGCGCGTCGTGGTCGACGGGTCCATGGCGGACCGCTCACCCGATCTGCCCGCCGCTGTGGGGGGCGTGCCGGTCGAGGTCGTCGTCGGCGGCCGACCCCGGCTGGAGTGACGCTCCGCCGGCCTCGCCGTGGCCGTCAGACGGGCACGGCGTCGCGATAGAGATCGGCGAAGTTGGTGGCGTAGAAGCGGTCGCGGGCCTGTTCGTCGATCGTGTCCATCGTCGCCTCGAACCGGCCGATCGGATCCTTCGTCCCCTCCGGGTGGGGGTAGTCGGAGGAGAACAGGAACAGCTCGGGACCGCCCTGCTCGATCATCCACCCGACGGGTTCGCCCGCGAATGGCGTGAACCGGAGGTGGTCGCGCACGTATTCGCTGGGGAGTCGGGTGAGGTCCTTCAGGGGCGGCTCGGTCTTGGCGAACTGCATCGCCCGATCGAGCCGACGGATCCACGGCACGACCCACATCGCGCCCTCCTCGATCGATGCCCCGCGCAGACCGGGGAACTTCTCGAAGATCCCGTCGAGCACGAGCGCCGCCCAGAAGACCTCCGGGCGCTGGTGGATCGCCATGAAGTCCTTGGAGCGGATGTTCTCACCGCCGCCGAGGAAGTCGGTCACGTCGCGCCCGTTGTCGTGGAAGTTCGGTCGCACCGACCGCCCGCCGCCGCCGATGTGGCTCACCGCCGGCACGTTCTCGGCTTCGAGCAGCGCCCACAGCGGGTCGTGCTCGGGGTGCGTCGGCGACACGACGCCCTTCGGGATGTCGGTCGCGAGCATGACCGCACGACACCCCTCGGCGATCGCCCGGCGTGCGCACTCGACGGTGCGGCTCGGTTCGCCCCAGGGAACGGTGGCGACGGCCAGCATCCGGGCGTCGCCGGCACAGAAGACCGCCATCGCACGGTTCAGCGCGTCCGCTCCGGCGTAGGTGGTGTCGAGGTCGCCGCCGCGGAACTGCGTGGCGGCGAAGGTCGGGAAGACGAACTGGGCGTGGAAGCCCATCCGGTCGAGCACGTGCGACCGCTCGGACGGGTCGAAGGCGCCGACCGCACCCCACCCCTTGCTGCCGAGCAGCTGCAACGGATCGTCGTCGAGCGCATCGGCACCGCGCGCGCTGCGCGCCGCGGCGTCGGCCACCGCCTTGTCGGCGAGGGCCCCCGCACCGCCGAGGTACAGCGGCCGGAGCTTGCTGCGCGTCGCCGCGTCGGCGTGCTCCTCCAGCCAGCCGGGCAGCTCCATCACGTGGCTGTCCGCGTCGAACACGATCCGATCCCCCACATACGTCATGCGGCTCAGGTTACAACATGTAACCAACGGTTGTCACCCCCGGGTCCGGCGGCGCGGCGGGGCGAGGGTACGACCGACCGCGTGCGTCGGGCAGTAGCGTGCTCGGGCGATGAACGACGAGGGAACCGGAGGCGACGCGTCAGGACGCACCCGCGTCCTGTACCCGGGCAGCTTCGACCCGATCCACCACGGACACCTCGACGTGATCGAACAAGCCCACGAGCTGTTCGGCGGCGTGGTCGTCGCGATCATGCACAACCCGTCGAAACCGTCGGGGCTGTTCCCGGCCGAGGAGCGCAAGCTGCTCGCCGAGGAGGCGGTGGTCGACCTCGCCGGGGTCAGCGTCGAGCTGCACAGCGGCCTCGCCGTGCAGGCGGCCGATCGGGCGAGCGCCGACTTCATCGTGAAGGGTCTGCGCACCGCCGGCGACTTCGAGATCGAACAACAGATGGCACAGAACAACCACGCCGTCACCGGCGTGCGCACCGTCTTCCTCCCCTGCCGCCCGGACCTCGGCTACATCAGTAGCCGCTTCGTGCGCGAGATCGCGAAGTACGGTGGAGAGATCGGGCACCTCGTGCCGTCCCACGTCGCCGACGCACTGCGCACGGTGTTCGCCGAGGGGGAGAACAACTGAGATGAGCTACGACGACGGTCACGCCAGCGAGTACGACGACTACGACGAGATCGACGACGACTACCCCGAACCGGGGCCGCCGGGCGGGTACGTCGGCGATGCCGAGACGCTGCTCCGGCGTGCCATCGACATCATCGCCACCGCGCCGACGATGCCACTGTCGTCGTCGCCGCGCATCGACCGCGACGAGATCATCGAGCTCCTCGAGGAGTCGCTCAACCGCCTCCCCGACGAGCTCCGCCAGGCGCGCTGGATGCTGAAGGAGCGCCAGGAGTTCGTCGCCAAGACGCGACGCGAGGCCGACGAGCTGCTCGAGGCCGCCCGCGTCCGCGCCGAGCGGATGGTGCAGCGCACCGAGGTCGTCCGGGCCGCCGAGCAGCGGGCGCGGCAGGTGATGGAGACCGCCGAGACCGACTCCCGCAGGCTCAAGCACGAGACCGAGGACTTCCTCGACCAGCGGCTCGGGTCGTTCGAGATCCTCCTCGACAAGCTCTCGAAGACGGTCAACGCCGGCCGCCAGCGCCTGGCGATCGGCGGCGAACCCGACGAGACCACGATGCTCACCGCGCCCGACGACGACCCGACGAGCGCGTTCTTCGACCAGGACCACTGAGCCATCGCGCGCCGGCCGTCGGCGCGCCTCAGGTCGGTGGGGTGCGCTCGAGGAAGGTCACCGTCGTCCGCCCGTACCGCTTCTGCCGGGTCGTCTCCCAGCCCTCGACGGTGGGGAGCGGCCCACCGGACTCGGCGATCACCACATCGGCGCGGACGGCTGCGAGAAGCTGGTCCCATCGGTCGTAGTCGTACGGCGGGTCGGCGAACACGATGTCGGCATCGATCGAGCCGGCGACCGCCAGCGCGTCGCCGCGGACGATGCGCGACCGCGACCCGACACCGAGCGCCTCGACATTGTCCTCCAACGCTCGCAGCGCTGCCCGATCGCGCTCGACGAACGTGCACCGCTCCGCGCCGCGCGACAAGGCCTCGAGGCCGATCGCGCCGGACCCGGCAAAAAGATCGGCGACGAGCGCCCCCTCGGTCAGCCCCGCGCTGCCGAGTGCGTTGAACACCGCTTCGCGCACCCGGTCGGTGGTCGGACGGGTGTCACGACCCTCCGGTGCCACGATCCGCCGTCCACCGAACTCACCTGCCACGACGCGCATGGATCCGAGGCTACGACCGCACCGGGCGACCCGGCTGCCACACTGGACGACATGCTCGTGCCCGACCCGCAGATCACCTGCATCGACTGTGGCGGACGCTGCTTCCTGCTCACGCCGGCTCCCGAGGACGGCATCTGGGAGCCCGGCGAGATCGTCGCCTACCGCTGTGAGGACTGCCTCGACCGGTGGGACCTCGTCCTGCCCGACGAGGACGACGAGGTCTGGCGGGGCGACGTCTGACGCGACCCGCTCACCCTCGCGCCAAGAACTCCTCGTCGCGTTCGCTGAAGACGAGATCGAGCTCGTCGGCGAGCAGCGGGTGCTGCTCGAGCGTCGGATCGGCGTCGACGATCTCGAACGCCGCCTCCCGCGCCGCTTCGATCAGCCGGCGGTCGCGGCGGAGTGACGCCAGCTTGAGGTCGCTGCGCCCCTTCTGCGCGCTCGACATCAACGTGCCCTCGCCGACGAGCTCGAGGTAGACCTAGGCCA
>CAYGLH010000191.1:0-6928 GCA_964350535.1 uncultured Ilumatobacteraceae bacterium | reverse complement strand
ATGGGGTACAACGGCACGATCACGCCGCCGGTGATCGCCCGCAACGTGCTGGAGAACCCTGCCTGGTACACCGCGTACACGCCGTACCAGCCCGAGATCAGCCAGGGCCGCCTCGAGGCGCTGCTCAACTTCCAGACGGTGATCAGCGAGTTGACGGCGCTCGAGGTCGCCAACGCCTCACTGCTCGACGAGGCGACGGCAGCGGCCGAGGCGATGACGATGGCGCGTCGGCGCTCGAAGGCCCGGACGGACCGCTTCTTCGTGCATCGCGACGTCCACCCGCAGACGCTGGCAGTGCTCCGGACGCGTGCCGAGCCGATCGGTGTCGACCTCGTGGTCGGCGACGAGGACGAGCTCGAGGAGCCGGCGTTCGGGGCCCTCTTCAGCCTGCCCACCTCGACCGGCGAGGTGCGCGACTGGCGCGCCGCGATCGATCGCGTGCACGAGCACGGCGGTCTCGCCGTGGTGGCCACGGACCTGCTGGCGTGCGTGCTGCTCACTCCCCCTGGGCGCCTCGGCGCCGACATCGCGATCGGTTCGGCGCAGCGCTTCGGCGTGCCGATGGGCTTCGGAGGGCCCCACGCCGGGTTCATCGCCGCCCACAGCGACGCCGCCCGCGCCCTGCCGGGTCGGCTCGTGGGCGTCAGCGTCGACACGGAAGGCCGGCCGGCGCTGCGGCTCGCGCTGCAGACGCGCGAGCAGCACATCCGCCGCGAAAAGGCCACGTCGAACATCTGCACCGCGCAGGTGCTGCTCGCCAACATGGCTGGGCTGTACGCGGTGTGGCACGGCCCCGACGGCCTTCGGCGGATCGCCGAGCGAGTGCATCGCCTGACGGCGGTGGCGGCGGCCGGCCTGCACGCCGGCGGACGCGCCCTCCTCCACGAACGGTTCTTCGACACCGTCGCCGTGAACGTCGGCGACGCCGATGCCGGCATCGCCGCGGCGCTCGACGCCGGCTACAACGCACGCCGTGTCGACGACCAGCACGTCGGTCTGACCTTCGACGAGACCACCACCCTCGAGGACGTGCAGCGGGTCGTCGACGCGCTCGGCGGCGTGCCGGTCACCGATCCCGATGCGATAGGCGCCGTGCTCGACGCCGGCGATCGCCGCGCCGACGAGTTCCTGACCCAGTCCGTCTTCGCCCGCTACCACGCGGAGCACGAGATGCTGCGCTACCTCCGGCAGCTCGCCGACAAGGACCTCGCGCTCGATCGCACGATGATCCCGTTGGGCTCGTGCACCATGAAGCTCAACGCCACCAGCGAGATGCTGCCGATCACCTGGCCCGAGTTCTCCGACATCCACCCGTACGCCCCGTCCGACCAGACGGCCGGCTACCGACTGATGATCGGCGATCTGGAGCAGCGCCTCGCCGACCTCACGGGCTACGCGGCGGTCAGCGTCCAGCCCAACGCCGGGAGCCAGGGCGAGTTCGCCGGGCTCCTCGCCATCCGCGCCTACCACCGCGCCAATGGTGACGATCAGCGGACGGTCTGTCTGATCCCGGCGAGCGCCCACGGGACCAACGCTGCGAGCGCCGTGATGGCAGGGCTCGACGTGGTGGTGGTCGCGTGCGACGACGAGGGCAACGTCGACCTCGATGACCTGCACGCCAAGATCGCTGCGGCGGGCGACCGACTGGCGGCGATCATGGTCACCTATCCCTCGACGCACGGGGTGTTCGAGGAGCAGATCACCGACGTGTGCGATGCCGTCCACGCGGCGGGCGGCCAGGTGTACGTGGACGGTGCGAACCTCAACGCGCTCGTCGGGTTCAGCGAGCCGGGCTCGTTCGGCGCCGATGTCAGCCACCTCAACCTGCACAAGACCTTCTGCATCCCCCATGGTGGCGGCGGACCCGGCGTCGGGCCGGTCGCCGTGCGCGAACACCTCGTGCCGTTCCTGCCGGCACATCCGTTCGCGGAGAACCCACCGGTCGGTCCGGTGTCGGCCGCTCCCCACGGGTCGGCGGGCATCCTGCCGATCTCGTGGATGTACCTCGAGATGATGGGGACGGACGGGCTGCGGCGCGCGACCCAGATCGCGATCCTGGCCGCCAACTACATCGCTGAACGGCTCGATGCGCACTTCCCGGTGCTGTACCGGGGGGCCCGTGGCCGGGTCGGGCACGAGTGCATCGTCGATGTCCGCCCGATCACGAAGTCGACCGGCGTCACCGTCGACGACGTCGCCAAACGGCTCATCGACTACGGCTTCCACGCGCCGACCATGAGCTTCCCGGTCGCCGGCACGCTGATGATCGAGCCGACCGAGAGCGAGTCGTTGCGCGAGATCGACCGGTTCTGCGAGGCGATGATCGCGATCCGTCGCGAGATCGACCGGGTCGCATCGGGCGAATGGTCCGTGGACGACAGCCCGTTGCGCGCCGCACCGCACACCGCCGAGGACCTGATCGGCGACTGGGATCGGCGCTACCCGCGCCGCCTCGGGGGCATCCCCCACCCGGGGCCCCACGCCGCCTACTTCGCGCCGGTCTCGCGCATCGACGGTGCCAGCGGCGACCGCAACCTCGTGTGCTCGTGCGAGCCGCTCGAGGCCTATGCCGCCGAACTCCACGACGCGTGACGTGGCGCTCGACCGACGATGAGGTGAACAACCGCTGAACCCTCCACCCGGCTGAGCGTCGGGCGGAGGGCGCCCCGTACCTTTCGGCGCCGATGACTCGCACACGGAACGTCCTCGTCGGAATGCTCCTCGCGACGGTCGCCGTCGCCTGCGGTGACGACAGCTCCGACGACGGGGCGGACACGGCCACCGAAGGAGCGGACAGCAGCGCGGTCGCGCAGACCACCGCTGCGCCGGCGACCACCGAGGCTGCCGACACCTCGGCGACGCCGGCGACGACTGCGGCCCCGGCGACGACTGCGGCCCCGGAGACCACCGCCGCGCCGACGACCGCAGCACCCACGAGCACGGAGGCGCCCGTCGAACCGCTGCGCATCCTGCTGACCAACGACGACGGGATCGGCTCGGAGGGCATCGACGCCGTCGCGACGGCCCTCGCTGGACTCGACGGCGTCGAGCTGACGCTCGTCGCCCCCGCCGAGAACCAGAGCGGCTCGTCGAACTCGGTCAGTGACCCCGCACCAGAGACCGCCGAGGCGGTCACCACGCTCTCCGGCCTGCCTGGGCTAGCGGTCCCCGGGACGCCGGCCGACTCGATCAACTACGCCTTCGGTCACGTGTTCGACGAGCCGCCGCACCTCGTCGTCTCCGGCTCGAACGAGGGGCAGAACATCGGGCCGTTCACCCCGCTGTCGGGCACGGTCGGCGCGGCGCGGACCGCCGGGGCGCAAGGTGTGCCGGGCTTCGCGATCAGTCAGGGCCTCGTCACCGAGGGGGTGCCGGACTTCGCGACCGGACTCCCGTACCTGGTCGAGTGGATCGAGGCCAACCGCGAGCTCATCCTCGCCTTCGACGGCACCGTCGCGCCGGTGTGGAGCCTGAACATCCCATCGTGTGCTGGCACGGGCACCGTCCGCTCGCTCGTGGAGGGGCTGCCGATCGCGGCGGAGATCCCGGCCGACGTCGACCCGTTCACGAGCGACTGCGCCTCGACGCTGGAAGGTCCTGCCGACGATGTGATCGCGTTGGTCAACGGTTTCGCCACCCTCACCCAGGTCCCCGAGGACCTGGTGCTCGCGCCTCCCGCGTAGACGTCGCGCCGGTACGTCCCGCCGCACCGCCGTGCCGATGGGTACCGTGTGTCGCCATGGCCGACCAGGACCCGCTCGCCGACATCCTCACGCTCCTCGCCACGCCGATCTCCTCGACCGTTCGCTCGGTCGAGCAGTTCCGCAAGGGCGTCGAGGAGTTCCTGCGCGGGGTGGAGAACTTCAACCGCACCATGGAGAACCTCAACGAGACCGCCGAGCGCATCAACTCGCTGCTCCAAGAGGTCGAGCCGCCGATCCGGGCAGCTGTCCCCCAGGTGACGCGTGCGGTGCAGAACGCCGACGAGGTGATGCAAGCCGTCAGCGGCCCGGCGATGGCGATGGCACCGAGCCTCCGGCAGTTCAGCGAGATGATGTCGACGCCCGCCGTCCAACAGCTCCCCGCGCAGCTGGCGATGTTCAACGAGGTGATGGGCGAGATGATGACCCGGATGGGTCCGCTCGCCCAGTTCGCCGAGTCGGCGGGTGGGATGTTCGGGTTCCGCCGACCGGGAGCACCGGCGAAGGAGCCGGCGCCGGCACCTGCGGCGCCCGCCGAACCCGAGGCCGAGGCCGCCGAACCTGCTCCGGCTTCCGCGACACGGTCCACCAAGAAGTCGGCGGCGAAGAAGAAGTCCGCAGCGAAGAAGAAGTCGGCCGCCAAGAAGGCCGGCGACTCCTGACAGCCCGGTTGCGGGTCAGCCGATGAACGGCGGCCGCACGACGTGGCCGGCGAGCGGCTTGCCCCGCACGTCGATCGTGACGAGCTGACCTTCCGGCGTCTCCGGGGGGAGGAAGGCGAGGGCGATGCCGTGCTCGAGCACGGGTGAGAAGTTGCCGCTCGTGACCTCCCCCACCGGTACACCGTCGATGGCGACGGCGCACCCGGCGCGCGGCGGTCGCCGACCGTCGGTGACGACGCCCATCAGGTGCCGACGGTGACCCGACTCGCGCTCGGCGAGCGCCGCGGACCGGCCGCGGAACTCCGGCTTGTCCCAGGCCACCACCCAGCCGAGACCGGCTTGCAGGGACGTGATGCCCGGGCCCAGCTCGTGGCCGTGCAGGGGCAGCCCCGCCTCGAGCCGCAGCGTGTCGCGTGCGCCGAGCCCCGCCGCCTGGATGTCGGCGCCGAGCAGCGCCTCCCACAACGAGGTGGCGACCGCCGCCGGGACGGCGATCTCCACGCCGGGCTCCCCGGTGTACCCCGTGCCGGCGATCGTGCAGCGCCGACCCTGCCAGTCGCCCGCTCCGACCCGGAAGCGACGGACCTCGGCGATCTCGGGCAGCACCGTCGCCGCCCGGGCCGTGGCGTCCGGACCTTGCACGGCGATCACGGCACGCTCGTGCGTGGTGTCGACGCCGCCGACTGCCGAGCGGACGCGTTCGGTGTTGGAGGCGTTGGGCATCACGTCGAAGACGGCACCGCCGTCGGCGTCGTCGGGGTGCCACCACACGATGATGTCGTCGAGCACCGAGGCGTCGTCGGGGTCGAGCAGGTGGGTGTACTGAGCGCGCCCGGGGCCGATCTTGGCGAGGTCGTTGGTGAGCGTGCGCTGCAGGGTGTCGAATGCGTCGGCGCCGTCGACCCGCACCGTCCCGAGGTGGGAGACGTCGAAGGCGGCGGCGCCGTGCCGGCAGGCCAGGTGCTCCTCGATCGTGCCGGTGGGATAGCTGATCGGCATCTCCCAGCCGCCGAACTCGACCATGTTCGCGCCGAGGGCCCGGTGCGCGTCGGCGAGCGGCGACTGGAGCAGGGTCATCCGGTGCGGCGCCGGTCGAGCTCGGCGACGTCGGCTGCGGAGGCCTCGCTCCGGTCGGGCCGCTCCCCCGGCTCGAGCTCGGCCTCGAGCTCGTGCTTCACGCCGCCGAGCGACAAGACGTTGAGCACGCCTTGCCCGTTCTGCAGCACGTCGATCAACTCGTCCCCGTCGCACAGCACGACGCTGCCGCCGTCGATGACGATGTGCGCAGCGCCGATGTCGGTGCTGACGTGCTCGCGCAGGTACTCGAAGACCTTCCGCACCTGTTCGAGCTTGATGCCGGCGTCGAGCAGCTTCTTGATCGTCTTCAGCTCGACGAGATCGTTGTAGGAGTACTTGCGTCGGCTCCCGCTGCCGGTGGCGTCGCTCAGCGACGGGCGGATCAGATCGGTGCGCGCCCAGTAGTCGAGCTGGCGATAGGTGATGCCGACGATCTTGGCGGTCCGGGTTCCGCTGAACCCGTCCTCGGTCGGACGGCCGTCATCGCCGATGGCGCCATCGAGTGTGTGCACGGTCTGCCTCCGTTCATGGCACAACGCCGTAACTACAGCATTGTGAGACATGCCACCCTACGGACCCGCGGCGCGGGCGTCAAGCCCTGATCGAGACGCGTGCCGGCGTCGTTCAGGCCCCGAAGTCCTCGGGGCTGACGTTCTCGATGAAGTCCTTGAACTCGTCGATGATCTCCTCGGCCTCATCCTCAGGTTCAGGTGGAGGCTCTTGGCCGACCTCGTCGAGCAACTCGTCGGTGGCGAACAACGGTGCTCCGCTCCGAACCGCCAGCGCGATGGCGTCGGACGGTCGACTGGAGATGACCCGGGGGCCGTCGCTCGCCTGGAGGTGCAGCTCGGCGTAGTAGGTGCGCTCGCGCATCTCGGTGACGACGACCTTGCTGATCTCGGCGCCGAGCTCGTGCAGCGTGGCGAGGAACAGATCGTGGGTGAGCGGGCGCGGCGGCTCGAGACCCTCGAGCGCGTAGTGGATCGCCGACGCCTCCGGGCTGCCGATGTAGATCGGGAGCAGGCGGTGCCGGTCGTCGAGCTCGCGGAGCAACACCATGGGCGTGTTCGCCGGGATCTCGACCCGGACGCCGACGAGCTCGAGGGGGATCACGAGGGCGATCGTAGCCGCGCCCGGCGGTGCTCGCGGCTCGCCGTTTCGGCGTTCACCCGCCGAAGTGCTGGCGCAGCGCGTCGCGCACGAGGGCCGCCCGGAGACGGCCACCCGCGGCCTCGAGGGCGCGGAGTTGCTCGCGCGAGCGCGCCTGCGCGTCGGGGTTGCGTTGACGGACGAGTGGTTGGACGAGTTGGTCGAACAGGTCCGCCTCGCGCTCGGCGGCGACCTTCCAGGCGCGCAGGTGACGAGCCTCGACGCCCGTGTCGAGGAACTCCTTGGCGACCCGTGCGATCTCGAGTGCTTCGGGCCCGTACCCGCCCGAGCGGCCTGGCTCTGCGACGAGCCCGTACTGCACCAGTCCCTCGAGCTGGG
>CAYGLH010000190.1:0-6938 GCA_964350535.1 uncultured Ilumatobacteraceae bacterium | reverse complement strand
CCCGATCCGGGCGACGGCAGGGTGTCGCGCGAGGCGGTCGCCCGCCACGTGCGCGAGTTGCTCGCCGGCCTGGCCGCGCAGCCGACCGAGGCGTCCGCCGTGGCGCTGCCGCCCGCGCTGCAGCAACACACCGACATGGTGCCGCTGCGCGGCATGCGCGGCACGATCGCCAAACGGATGCACGAGTCGCTGCACCAGATGGCGCAGCTCAGCCTGTTCATGGATGCCGACCTCGACGCGGTCGTCGCCCATCGCGACGCTCGCAAGGCGGCAGGTGGGGCCGTGCCCAGCTACACCGACTACGTCATCGCCGCGACGGCGCGCGCTCTCGGCGACCACCCGCGGGTCAACTCGCAGATCACCGACGACGGCGTGGCGCTGCTGCCCGACGTGCACGTCGGAATGGCGGTCGCGCTCGACGAAGGGCTCATCGTCCCGGTCGTCCGCGACACGCTCGCACGCGACCTGACGTCCTTGTCCGCCGAGACGACCCGACTCGCCGAGGCGGCTCGTGCGGGGTCGCTCGCACTGACCGACCTCGAGGGTGGCACCTTCTCGGTGTCCACGTTGGGGATGTTCGGCGTCGACGGCTTCACCCCGGTGATCAACCCGCCGAACACGGCGATCCTCGGCGTCGGTCGCCTGCGCGACGACGTGGTCGTTGCTGGTGGCGATGTGTCGACCGTGCGACGACTCACGCTCAGCCTCACGTGGGACCACCGGGCCTTCGACGGCGCTCCGGCGGCCGAGTTCTGCCGCGCGATCTGCGATGCGCTGCAGGACCCCGAGGCACTGGACCGACCGACACGAGGAAGCGACGCATGATCGACTACCAGCACCTGTTCCACGTCGGGGTGCGGGTCCCCGACCTCGACGTCGCGATGGACGAGCTCGGCGCGTCGATGGGCGTCACCTGGGCGGAGGCGCGGGAGAGCGACGCGCAACAACTGTGGACGCCGGAGCACGGGGCGCAGGAGCTGCGCCTGCGCTACACCTACTCCGCCGAAGGACCACAGCACATCGAACTGCTCGAAGGCCCGCCCGGATCGTTCTGGGACGGGCGCACGCAGCCCGGCGCACACCACGTCGGCGTCTGGGTCGACGACGTGGCCGGCGAGACGACCCGGCTCGTGGACGCGGGGTGGACCCTCGTGGGCGCCAATCGCGACGGCAGCGACGGCGGCGGCTACGGCATCTACACGTACGTCCAGCCGCCGTCGGGGCTGATCGTCGAGCTGGTCGACCGCGCCGTCGCCGGCTTCTTCGAGCAGTGGTGGGGCGCCGCCCTCGACCAGCCGACCTGACCCACGGCGCCGCCGGCGCCGCGGACACGACAACAACACATCGACGTTCGGGGGAATGAACGATGCTCGACGACACCTGGATCTGCGACCGCACACCCACGGATCGCTTCCCGGACTACACGCGGGGGAACGCCGGGGAGGTGATGGCCGATCCGGTGAGCCCGCTCGGATGGACGTTCGCCTTCGAACCAGGGATGGTGATGGGGGTCCGCGACGGGCACGAACAGATGGGCGTGTTCGACGCCGACGAGTACAGCGACCCGCCCGAGACGTTCGGTCTCTTCGGCGGCTACTTCTTCATCACGCTGACCCAGGCACGGCTGTTCGGCGTGCGCTCGGGCGGTGGCTGGCAGGCGGTCGACCAGACGTTCTTCGACGGGACGCAGGACATCCCTCCCTACGTCGAAGAGGATTGGCACCGCTCGCCGTGTCACGAAGCCAAGCTGCAGAAGACGATCGGCTGGGTCATGACGACGCCGTCGGTGCCCGACACCGACCTCATCAAGCGCGAGGCGCAGGCGCTGCGCGACAGCCGCCCCGACCTCGCCACCCAGACCGACGTCCAGTTGCTGGCGCGCGCCGTGGCCACGCGCCGGCACCTGCGGGCGATGGCGGCACAGGTGGTGTGGACGGCGCTCGGTGCGAGTGTCGGGTCGGGCATCATCCCCACGATCACCGGCGACGTCGACCCGGCTGCGGCCACGAAGCTGATGTCCGGTCTCGGCGACGTCGACTCGGCCGACATCGCCGTGCAGATCTTCGCCCTGTCCCGCATGGTTCGCGGGTCGTCCCGCCTCACCGCGCTCTTCGACGCCGGGAGCGACGACGTGCTCGATCGACTCGAGTCCGATCGGCCCGAAGATCAGCACTTCGCCGCCGCCGTCGACGCCTTCATGTACGAGCACGGCAGCCGCGGGCCGGGCGAGTGGGACATCTACCAATGGAGCTACGAGACGCGCCCGGCGATGCTGCTGTCGGCGGTCGAGCGGGCGCGCCACTCCGACGACCGCCACGACCCGGCGCGCACGATCGCCGCCGGTGCCGCGGAACGCGAGCGGCTCATCGCCCACTTCACCGAACTCCTGGCGGAGGACCCCGAGACCCAGGGCACCTTCCTCGCCGCGGTGACGTCGGCCAAGGTGTTCATGACGGCGCGCGAGCGCTGCAAATCGGCGAACATCCGCGCGTACGGCGAAGTGCAGATGTGCTTCGCCGAGCTCGGCCGACGCATGGTCGAGCGCGGCCACCTCGCCCACCCGCGGCAGATCTTCATGCTCCTCGACACCGAGGTCGAGGCGTTCCTCGACGACCCGGCGCCGTTCACCGACGTGCTCGCCGAGCGCGAGCGGGACTACCTCTCGTTGTACGACCTCGAGCCGCCGTACGTCATCAACGGCGACGTGCCACCGCTCGGCGAGTGGAAGCGTCGATCCGACTCCACCGCCGAGGCCGTGGAGGTCGGCGACGTGCTGCACGGCGTGGCCGGATCGGCGGGCACCGCCACCGGCACGGCCAGGGTGTTGCTCACGCTCGACGATGCAGGTCGGCTCGATCCCGACGACATCCTCATCGCGCCCTCGACCGACCCGTCGTGGACGCCGCTGTTCCTGGTGGCCGGCGCGGCGGTCACCGACATCGGCGCGGTCGGGACGCACGCGGTGATCGTGAGCCGCGAGATGGGGATCCCGTGCGTGCCGTCGATCCCCGACGCCACCAAACGCATCCCCGATGGCGCGACGATCACCGTCGACGGCGACACGGGCACCGTCACGGTCGTCGCCCTCCCCGGCAACGAGCCGACGCGATGAGTGCCCTGGAGCGGTTCCGCCTCGACGGGGCGGTCGCCGTGGTGACCGGCTCGGGCCAGGGCATCGGGCGAGCGATCGCCGTGACCCTCGCCGACGCCGGCTGCGATGTCGTGGTCAACGCCCGCCGTCGCACCGACCTCGATGTCACGGCCGCGGAGATCGCGGCGCGTGGGCGGCACGCGCTGGTCGTCGAGGGCGACATCCGCGATCTGTCCGAGTCGATCGGTCGGCAGACGATGGACCGCTTCGGGCGCCTCGACGTGTGGGTCAACAACGTCGGCGGGTCCGACGACAAGGCGGTGCACGAACTGATCGACACCGACGACGACACGTTCCGCGCCCAGCTCGAGCTCAACCTCACCAGTGCCTTCCAGGGCTGCAAGGCGGCCGCCGCGCGGATGGAGCCGGGCAGCACCATCGTCAACATCGCGTCGGGGGCGGGGACGCGCGGGTCGCCGCGGACCGGTCCGTACGCCGCGGCGAAGGCGGGGCTGATCAACCTGACGCAGACGCTGGCGCTCGAACTGGCGCCCCGCGGCATCCGCGTCAACGCGGTGTCGCCGGGTCCGGTGGTGACCGAGGCGCTCCGCGACGTGCTCGGGGTGGACGCTCCCGACAAGGTCGCCGAGATCGCCGGGTCGATCCCGCTCGGACGCACCGGCGAGCCCGACGACATCGCCGACGCGGTGCTGTACTTCGCCTCGCCCGCCTCGTCGTGGGTGACGGGCGAGCACCTGCTCGTCGCGGGCGGGCGGACGCATCGGACCGTCAGCTACCGCGGCCCGGGCGCGTGATCGGCGCCACGGGCCAGCGGTCGACGCTGTTCAGGCCATCCCGGCGGCGATCGCCTCGTTGGTGAAGGCGCGGAACTTCCCGGTGTCGAAGCCCACCACGAGCTGCGGATCGGTCTCGATGATCACGCGGTGCGGTGAGTCGAGGAACTTGGCGAAGGCCTTGCGGTACTCGTCGTCGGGCGCCGTCGCGACCCCGGACAGCGTGCCGTAGAACCACGTCTTCAGTTCCTCGAACCGGGCGTCGCCGTTGGCGTGCACGATCGAGTCGCCCTTGAACGTCGCCGTACGGCCGTCGCGGTTGATCACGATGCCCGACTGGGGTCGCGTGCGGAGGGCCGGGACGCGCTTGC
This sequence comes from uncultured Ilumatobacteraceae bacterium, assembly GCA_964350535.1. Classification (GTDB taxonomy): domain Bacteria; phylum Actinomycetota; class Acidimicrobiia; order Acidimicrobiales; family Ilumatobacteraceae; genus CAYGLH01. The sequence continues at coordinate 2,682 of CAYGLH010000190.1, read as the reverse complement.
GGCGGTCGGCACACGTCGTCCAGAACTTGCCGTCCGCGAACACGTACGCGACGACGACGCCGACCGGGTACCCCTGCGAGTTCGTCCAGTTGAACACGCACTCGCCCCCTCCCCCGACGAGCTCGTCGAGCTGCTGCTGGTCGAGCTGCATGCTCGTCAGGTCTTCGTAGTCGACTTCGGTTTCGGCCATGACAAGGTCCTCCTCGGTTGGGTGTGGGCACTAACTTAACGACTGTTCGGGTAGTGCGACGAGGCGGACTGAACGGCGTTCAGTCGAATGCGGTACGATCACCGCCGGGGCCCGACACCGGGACGAGACGAGGGGACGACATGACCACCACCGAACAGCCGACCGCCGACACCGAGAAGGCGTGGCATCTGCGCGACAACCGCGCCCCTGTCTTCGACGAGGTGACGCTCACCGACCTCGAGATCCGCGGCGCCATCCCACCCGAGCTCGAGGGCCGGTACGTCCGCAACGGCGCCAACCCGCAGACGGGGGAATCGGCACACTGGTTCCTCGGCGACGGGATGATCCACGGGGTCGAGCTCAGCGGCGGCACCGCCACGTGGTACCGCAATCGCTACGTGCGCACGCCGGTCTACGCCAACCCCGGCACCGACCGCATGGAGATGTACCTCGATCCGGAGACGCTGAAGTTCGACCACCGCGTCAGCACCGCCAACACCCACGTGATCGGCCACGCCGGCAAGATCATGGCGCTCGAAGAGGGGTCGTTCCCCTACGTGCTCACGAACGATCTCGACACCGTCGGACCGCACGACTTCGGCGGACGCCTCACGACGGCGATGACGGCACACCCGAAGGTCTGTCCCGAGACGGGCGAGCTGCTGTTCTTCGGCTACAGCTCACTCCCGCCGTACCTCGTCTACCACCGGGCCAACGCCGCCGGCGAGCTCGTGCAGTCCACCGAGATCTCCGTCACGGGCCCGACGATGATGCACGACTTCGTCACGTCGCGGAACCACACCATCTTCATGGACCTGCCGGCGATCTTCGACATGGAGCTGGCGATGTCGGGCGGCATGCCGATCCGTTGGAGCGACGACTACCCCGCGCGCTTCGGCGTGATGCCCCGCGACGGCGAGGACGCCGACGTCCAGTGGTTCGACGTCGATCCGTGCTACGTCTTCCACACGCTCAATGCCTACGACGACGGCGACGAGGTGGTGGTGCACGGGTGCCGGCTCAACGAGATCTGGCGCAACAGCTCCGACATCGGCGATCCCGACAGCACGGGCGACGACAGCTCGCCGAAGATGTGGGAGTGGCGCTTCAACCGGGCTACCGGTGCCGTCCACGAGCAGCAGATCGACGACCGTCCGTCGGATTTCCCCCGCGTCCCCGACGCCACCGTCGGCCTTCAGGGACGCTACGGCTACTCGATGTCGCTGTCGTTCGACGACGGTGCGACCGGCGAGATCTTCAAGTACGACTTCGGCAGGGGCGGGGCGCGCACGAGCCACGTGTTCCCCGTCGGTCACGTGCCCGGCGAGCCCGTCTTCGTGCCGGCCGACGGCGCCACCAGCGAGGACGATGGCTACCTGATGACCTACGTCCACGACGAGGCGACCGACCGTTCGCACCTCACGATCCTCGACGCCTCCGACATGGCTGCCGAACCGGTCGCCCAGGTGATGCTCCCACGCCGGGTCCCCGCAGGCTTCCACGGCAGCTGGGTCGCCGACTGACACGCTCGTGCTCCGGCACCCTCCCCACGATCTCGTGAGGAACGGCCCCGTCAGTTGGGCCCTGAGAACCTGAGAACTCCGGCAGGTCTGGCAGAATCCGTCGATGCCGTTGCTCACCCGCGAGCGAATCCTCGAGACCGCCCTCGAGATCGTCGAGACCGACGGGTTCGAGAACCTCTCGCTGCGGCGGCTGGCGAGCACGCTCGACGTCACGGCGCCGGCGCTGTACGACCACGTCGAATCGAAGGGTGACCTGCTCCGCCAGGTCGCCGAGCTCGGCTACCACGAGCTGGTCGAGGCCACGACCACGACCAGCTCGGCGGCGATCGACCAGATGCGCGAACGCTGCCTCGCCTACGTCCACTTCGCCGGCGAACGCCCCGAGCTGTTCCGGCTCATGTTCCACTACCGACCCGACGCGATCGCCGTCGACCTCGACAACGAGCTGCCGGCCGCCAGCGAGGCGTGGGACGTCGGTGTCGTCGCCGTCCGCCAGGCGATCGCCGACGGCGACATCGCCGACCGCGACCCCGGACGCATCGCCGTCGCACTCTGGGCGGCCACCCACGGCGTGGCGAACCTCGGCACCGTCGCTCCCGCGCTCGCCGAGACGGTCGCCGCCGACGTCGTCGACGCCCTCCTCGCCGGCCTCCGCCCCTAACCCCACCACCAAGCCCCGACGTTTGGGGGTCGGATCTTGGGCCGAGCGGCCATCATCGGACCCGCAAACCTGGGGGGTGGGGGTGATCGAGTTCAGGTGAGGGCGGTGACGGCGGTCTCGCGGGCCCAGCGGTAGTCGGCCTTGCCGTTGGGGGCGCGATAGACCTCGTCGACGAAGACCACGTGACGCGGCGCCTTGTAGTCGGCGATGCGCTCGCGGATCGTGGCGATGACGTCGTCCTCCGCGGTCGGCTCGCTGACGGAGCAGACCACCACGACACGCTCGCCGAACCGCTCGTCGGGCACGCC
>CAYGLH010000189.1:0-6968 GCA_964350535.1 uncultured Ilumatobacteraceae bacterium | reverse complement strand
AGAAGTTGTGGCCGCGCTGCTGGACCTTGTCGTCCTTCTTCTGCGCCATGTTGTCGCGCAGGTAGTCGAAGCCCAGCTCGTTGTTGGTGCCGTAGGTGATGTCGGCCTGGTAGCTCTTGCGCTTCTCGGCCGGCTTGTTGCGATGACCGGGGATGATCAGCCCGACCTCGAGACCGAGCCAGCGGTGGATCTGCCCCATCCACTCGGCGTCGCGGCGGGCGAGGTAGTCGTTGACGGTGACGAGGTGCACACCGTTGCCGGAGAGGCCGTTGAGGTACGCCGGGAGCGTCGAGACGAGGGTCTTGCCCTCGCCCGTCTTCATCTCGGCGACCCAGCCGAAGTGGAGCGCCGCCCCGCCCATCAGCTGGACGTCGTAGTGGCGCTGGCCGATGACCCGGGTGCCGGCTTCGCGCGTGACGGCGAACGCTTCGGGCAACAGATCGTCGAGGTCGGCACCGTTGTCGAGCCGCTGACGGAACTCGGCGGTCTTGGCCCGGAGCGCGTCGTCGCTGAGCGCCTGCATCTCGCTCTCGAGCGCGTTGATGTCCGGAACGATGCCTTGCAGGGCCTTCAGCTTCTTGCCTTCGCCGGCGCGGAGGATGCGATCGAGGATTCCCATGGGACCGCCAAGCCTACCGGTGGTGCCGGACCGGCCAGATGGCGGGTCGATATGGGCATCTGCCCGATGTGCCCCGCCCTCCTTACCCGTCACCGTGGAGGTGTCGAAAGGAACCGAGATGCACGTCGATCCGCTCACCCACCTCCATCACGTCCATCCCCACATCGCCCGAACGGCCGCCGAGCGCGCCGCCGACCACGCGCTGCGGCGCCGACCACGCCGCTGGACGGTGCGCGGGTGGTGGTCGAGGCGGCGGACACCCGCACCGATCGCCGAGCTCGCCACGATCTGCGACGAGGTCGGCACCATCGGTGAGGCCGTGCCTCCGACCGCCGCCGCCTCGAACCCCGGGATGGCGTGACCCTCGCGATCGGCGATACTCACCATGTGGCCGCTGCGACCAGTTCGTTCATCGGCCGGTCGGCCGAACTGAGCACGCTGCTCGCCACGGCGCGCGGCGAGGACGACACCTCGCTGTGGCTGGTGGCGGGCGACGCCGGCGTCGGCAAGACCCGGCTCGTCGAGGAGGTGATGGCCGGCCTCGCGGCGGACCGAGCCACCGTGGGACGGGGCTCGTGTCTCCAGACGGCCCAGGGCGCCCTGCCCTTCGTCGCCGTCGCCGAGGCGCTGACTGCGGTCTGCCGCGCATCCGATCCCGATCGCGTCCACCGGCTCGCCGACGCGCTCCCCGAGCTCGGGCTCCTGCTGCCCGAGCTCGCGCCTGTTGCACCGCAGGTCACGCTACCCGGTGCGCCGAATGGGCGTGCCGATGTGACCGGCGACGACGCCTCGCGCCTGCGGTTGTTCGACGCCATCAGCCGGCTGCTCGCCGAGCTGAGTGCCGAGCGGCCGATCTGTCTGGTGCTCGAGGACCTGCACTGGGCCGAACCATCGACCCGCGACCTGCTGCCGTTCTTGCTCGCCCATCTCGCCGACCGACCGGTCACGATCATCGGCACCTATCGCAGCGACGCGATCTCCCGGACGCACCCACTCCGCCCGCTCCTGGCCGAGCTCGATCGACGCCCGCGCGTCGGCCGTCTCCCGCTGGCCCCGTTCGACCTCGCCGAGCTGACCGCCTTCGCCGACGCCCGCCTCGGGACGCTGCCGACCGCCCGCGTGCTCGACGAGGTCGCCGAGCGCTCCGGCGGCAACGCCTTCTATGCGTCGGAGTTGCTCGATGCCCACGCCGCCGGGCGACAGACGGTGCGCCGAGAGCTGTTCGACCTGATCCTCGCTCGCATCGAGCCGCTGTCGACCGACGCCAAGGAGACGCTGGACCTGCTCGCCGCCGGTGGCGGCGCGGTGCGCGACGACCTGCTCGCCGCGGTGACCCAGAAGGACGAAGACACGCTCGACGCCGCCCTGCACGAGGCGATCGAGCACCAGGTGGTGGTGGTCGGCGACGACGGCACGCTGCGTTTCCGCCACGCGCTCATGCAGGAGGCCGTCTACTCGACGCTGCTGCCGCGGCAACGGCGCCGGAAGCACGAGCGCTACGCCGCCGTCCTCAGCGACCAGCCCCGGCTGGCGGCGTCGCCCGAGAGCGAGGCGGCCGAGCTGGCGTGGCACCTGGCCGAGGCACGCCGGTTCGACGAGGCGTTCGCCGCCTCGCTGCTGGCCGCCGATGCGGCCGAGCGGATCCTCGCCTTCTCCGAAGCGTTGGAGCACATCGAGTCGGCGCTCGAGCTGTGGGACGAAGCGCGGCGCGTCGACGGACCGCCGCCGACGCACCTCGACCTGCTCGTGCGCGCCGGGTCGTTGGCCGCGGCGAGTGGCAATGCGCCGCGGGCGGTCACGTTCCAGCGCGCCGCGCTGCGCGAGGCGGACGATCTGCCGGCGACGCGGCAGGCGGTGATGCACACCACGCTCGGCCGCTACCTCCAGTCGGCCGGCATGGCGGACCACGCCCTCGAGGAATACCGCACCGGCGTGGAGTTGGTGCCCTCGACCGACGTCACCGCCGAACGGGCCGAAGTCCTCGCCGGGCTCGGGGGCCAGCTGATGTTGACGATGCACCACGGCGACGCCGAACCGGTGTTGGCCGCAGCGATCGACGTGGCGCGACGGTGCGACGCCCGGACGACCCTCGGCCACGCGCTCAACTCGCTCGGGTGCGTGCTGCTGCACCAGGGCCACTGCGAGGAGGGGATCGCCCACCTCACGGAGGCCCGCGACATCGCCGAGGAGCTCGGCTCGGTGTCGGCGATCGCCCGCTACCACGTCAACCTCGGCAGCGGCCTCACGCTCCAGGGCGACCTGCGCGAGGCGGAGCGTGTGGGACGCGAGGGGATCGAGTTCCTCGACGCGTCGGGCCACCCGCCGGTCCAGCGCTTCTACATCGCGTCGAACCTGTGCGAGACCCTCTGCGAGATGGGCCGCATCGATGAGGCGTGGGAGCTCGCCCGATCGGCCCCCCGCCCGGAAGGCATCCTGCCGACGACCTGGACGCTGCACTACTCCCTGTTGAGCGCCCTGCGCCAGGGCGACCTCGAGGAGGCGCAACGGATCGTCGATGCGTTCGAGGCCGACACCCTGGCCGCCAACGATCCCCAGGCGCTGTACGCGTTCTGGAACGGCGTGGCCCAGTTGGCGACGGCGATGGGCGACGCCAGCCGAGCGCGCAACGCCATCGCCCGCGGCCTGCCGGCGTCGCACTACGTGGCCCACCACCTGGAGATGCGCTCGCTGGCGATCACCCTCGAGGCGCGCGACGCCGATCGCGGCGTGGACGGCGCCGCCGAGCGTGCTGCCGACGAGCTCGCGCTGATGGAGGCGGAGCTCGCCGCCACGATCGGCACGCCCGATCGCCAGTCGTTCCGCATCCGTGCGTTGCTCGCCCAGGCGCGTGCTCGCGTCGCGCAGGCGGGACGCGGCGATCCGACGGACCAGTGGCGTGCGGCGGTCGACGAGTGGGACGGTGGCGGCTTCGCCTGGAACCGGGCCGACGCCCAGCACCACCTCGGCGCGGCGCTGCTGCGCGCCGGCGACCGGACGGGCGCCGCCCGCGAGCTCGTGGCGGTGGCGGAGTTCGCCGAGCAGTTCGGCGCCACCCCGCTCGGCGAGGCGACCCGGGCCCTGCTCGACAACGCCGGCCTGCTCGCCGCCGCATCCGACGGCAACGACGACGCCGCCGCCGACAACGACGCCCGGCACGGGCCGCTGACCGCCCGCGAGTTCGCCGTCCTGCAGTTGATCGCCGACGGACGGACCAACCGCCAGATCGGCGAGCAGCTCTACATCAGCCCGAAGACCGCCAGCGTGCACGTGTCGCGCATCCTCCAGAAGCTGAACGTCGAGAACCGCACCGAGGCCGCCGCCGCCGGCCGCCGCGCCGGCCTCGTCTCCTGACCCCTCGGGCGACACCCACACCGCCACGCGCACCCCGCCACCCCCGTTTTGCGGGTCGGATCACAGGACGCCCGCCCACCATCGCTCCCCCAAACCCCGACGCACTCGGACACCCCCGTTTTGCGGGTCGGATCACGGGACGAACGCCCATCATCGCTCCCTCAAACCCCGACACACCCCGGACAACCCGGTTTGCGGGTCGGATCACGGGACGAACACCCACCATCGCTCCACCAAACCCCGGACGCGCCCGGACAGGCAGCTGTGCGGGGCGGTCAGGCGGCGGCGAGGTGGCGGCGGGGGCGGGTCGTGGCGGCGGGGGCGGCGCGGACGGGGGCGGGTGCCGGGGTGGCGGCGACCGCGGCCAGGCGGACCTCGGATGCGCCGGCGTCGGTGAGCGCGTCGGCGGCGGCGGCGAGCGTGGCGCCGGTGGTGACGACATCGTCGACGACGAGGACCCGGCGGCCGGTGAGGCCCGGGCGGGCGCGGAACTCCGGGCCTGCCAGCCGCTCGGCGCGGCTCCGACCGGTTTGCGCATCGCCGGGCGACTGGCGTTCGAGGAGCCGCGTGCACGGCACGCCGAGCTGTCGGGCGACCGTGCGGGCGATGAGCTCGCCCTGGTCGAAGCCCCGGCGCGCCCGACGGGTACGGCTGGTGGGCGCCCAGGTGACGGCGTCGAGCTCGCGGTGGGCGCCGGACTCGATCAGCCGGTTGACCAGCAACCCTGCCAGGTGACGGGCGACGCCACGTCGGTTGCGGTACTTGAGCGAGAGCACCACCGCACGGGCCCGCCCGGTGAAGGGGACGGCCGTGACGACACCGCGGGCGGCGGGGCGCGACGCGCCCAGGAGGGCGAAGCGGCAGGTGGAGCACAGCGAGACGCCGGGCCTGTCGCAGCCGGCACAGCGGGTCTGGAAGATCATGGAGTGCAGCTTGACGCGGGGGTGTGTCAACGTTGTCCGTCGCCCTTCGTGTCGATGATCGGCGAGGCCGCCACCACGACCCGGGTACGAAACACACCACCCACGAGGAGGCGCCGATCGGTACCGTCGCAGGCGTGCGCTGGCTCCTCCCACCGGACCGCTTTCCCGAACGTCTCGCCCGGTGCGTGTTCGGGCTGGCACTGTTCGGGCTCGGCATCTCGCTGCTGATCGCCGCCAACCTCGGTGCCGCACCGTGGGATGTCTTCCACACGGGCGTCAGCGAGCTCACCGGGGTGCCGGTCGGCACCGTGATCATCCTCACCGGCGTGGCGCTGCTGGTGCTGTGGATCCCGTTGCGCGAGCGGATGGGCATCGGCACCGCCTTGAACGCCGTGGAGATCGGCATCGTGGTCGACCTCGTGCTCCCGCACCTCCCCGCCGACGCACCGTTCGGCGTCCGGCTGACGATGATGCTGGGCGGTGTGGTGGTGATCGCCGTCGGGTCCGGCTTCTACATCGGCGCCGGACTGGGCCCCGGCCCTCGCGACGGCCTGATGACGGGCCTCGCCAAGCGCGGGTGGTCGATCCGGGTCGCCCGGACCGGGATCGAGATCGCCGTGTTGCTGGTCGGTGTCGCGCTCGGTGGCGCGATCGGGCTCGGCACCGCCGTGTTCGCCCTCGGCATCGGGCCGCTGGTGGAGGTGTTCCTCCCCCGCCTCACCCTCGACGGGCCAGGGACCGAGCCCGAGCGAGCAGCCGCCGTGACCGGCTCGGCTCCTCCCGGTCGAGGGCGCTGACCGCCGCCGGGTCCGGCCCCGACTCCGGCTCCGGCTCCGGCTCGCCGACGGCCGCGCCGAGCGCTCGTCCGAGGACCGAACCGATCACCGCCAGCTGCGCCGAGGAGAGCGCCAGGTCCGCCGCCTGTGGCTCACGCCGGTCGAACCGATAGTGCTGCGTCGCGTCGAGGCGGGCGTTGATCGCCTCGATGCTCGCTGCGTTCCGGTCCCAGAGGTCCTGTTGCACCGCGTCGGACGGTGCGAGCGCCGCCGGCTCGACGTCCGGCAACTCCTCGCACAGGGCGTCGGCGAGCAACCGGCCGCGCGATCCCAGTTCGGCGTTCAGGGCCAGCTGGACCGCCAGCTCGCCATCGCTCAACGACCGGTTGATCCTCACCGGGGGAATCGCCAGCGCGGACGCCGGGACCCCGAGCCACTCCGCCATCGACGCCAGCAACCGGTCGCCGACCGCGGAATAGTTGAGGATCGTCACCTCGACGCCGTCCAGCGCGTCCAACCGCTGCACCACCCGTTCGACGCGCTGCGGTGCGGCGAACGTCGCCGTGAGCGCGTCGAGCGTGTCGGTCGAGCCACCACGCTTGACGGACTGCTGCCACACCGACGCGGCGTGGGCGACCGGGTGGCGGATGTACACGAGCACGTGGATGCGGTCGACGCCGTGGCGCGCCGCGACCTCCGGCAAGAACGCGAGGTCCTCCGCGTCGAGCAGCTCGACGAACAGGAACTCGCTGGAGAACACGACCCCGGCGAGCGACGCGGGCTGATCGGGCACGCCGCGGAACGCCTCGGAGAGCGCGTGCTCGAACGATCCCTCGTTCGCCAGCACCCCCTCGGCGTTCCCCGACGTGATCGCTCCCGGCGCGCTGCCCGACTGGCGGCGCGGCGGGTACAGCAGCCCGTGGTCGCGCCACAACGTGTCGCGACTCAGGTAGAGGCTCGACTGCAGCGACGACGACCCGGTCTTGCTGTCGCCGATGTGGAGGTAGAGACCGGCCATGTCGGTCCGCCTTGCGGCTCGCTCAGTACCGGTAGTGCTCCGGCTTGAACGGCCCCTCGGGCTGGACGTCGAGGTACTCGGCCTGGTCGTCGCTCAGCTGCGTGAGCTTGACGCCGAGCGAGTCGAGGTGCAGGCGAGCGACCTTCTCGTCGAGGCGCTTCGGGAGCACGTACACGCCGAGCGGGTACTTCTCGGTGTTGCCGTAGAGCTCGATCTGGGCGAGCACCTGGTTGGTGAACGAGCACGACATGACGAAGCTCGGATGCCCGGTCGCGCACCCC
>CAYGLH010000188.1:0-6971 GCA_964350535.1 uncultured Ilumatobacteraceae bacterium | reverse complement strand
CACCACCGCCGACAACGACGACACCGCCGACAACGACGACACCAGCGGCGCCGACGAATCGGCGGCCGCATCGGCCACGGTCGTCGGCGACATCGGCACCAGCGGAACCAGCGGCGCCGACGATGCCGAGGCCGACGACGACACCGTCGTGGACACGCCGTTCAGCGTGCGCGACGCCGAGCTCACGCCGCTCATCGTCGCCAGCGCCCGCAAGCTCAAGCGCGTGCTCGCCGACGAACAGAACGGCGTCCTCGAGGTGCTGCGCGGCGACGCCGGCGTCGTCGCCCTCGACGAGCTCGTCCCCTCCTCGTCCGATCAGTCGGCGGCCTACGTCGGTTCGATCGAGGCCGAGCTGGGCGAGGCCGCCCTCGCCGGAGCCCGCTCGATCGGCGGCGACGGCCAGCGGCTGGCGGCGCGCGAGGCGAAGGCGGCGCGGTCGGCCGCGGCCACCGTCGTCACCGAATGGCTCGTGCAACCCCTGCGCGATCGGCTCGAGCGATGTGTCGACGAGGGCGACGGCGACAACACGGTGATCTCGCGTCGGGTGCGTTCCGTCTACCGCGAGTGGAAGACCCAGCACATCGACGAGCAGCTCGACGACGTGCTCCGCACGGCCTACGGACGGGGCGCGCTCGGCGCTGCCGACGCCAGCACGCAGCTCGTCTGGGTCGTCGACAGCGCCCACCCGGCCTGCCCCGACTGCGACGACAACTCGCTGTCCCCGCCGGTCGTGGCGGGCGAGGAGTTCCCCACCGGGCACACCTTCGCGCCTGCTCATCCCGGGTGCCGCTGCCTCTTGACCGTCGTCGACCGATAATCTCGCCGCCGAGATGCGGCGATCCTCTGACCTTCCTCGCGAGCGCCGCCGTCGTGTCACCGGCCGGGCGGTGCTCATCACGATCGGTGGGCTGTTCGTCTTCCTGTTGATCTTCGGCCGGGCGATCGCGCGCTTCTACATCGACTACCTGTGGCACAACGCGCTCGATCGGTCCGACGTGTTCTGGGGCGTCATCGCAGCGAAGGCGACGCTGTTCGGGCTCTTCTTCCTGCTCTTCCTGCTGATCGCCGGCATCAACCTGTTGATCGCCGACCGGGCCGCGCCCGAGACGTTCCCGGCCAACGTCCATCCCTACGTCGAACGCTTCCACGAGGTGTTCGGCAAGCGCCTCCGGCTGTTCCGCTACGGCGTGGCGCTGGTGATGGCGGTCCTGCTGGCGCTCCCGACGATCAGCCGATGGCAGGACTGGCTGCTGTTCCGCAACGCCAAACAGTTCGGCATCTCCGACGACGAGTTCGGTGCCGACGTGGGGTTCTACGTCTTCCAGTTGCCGTTCCTGTCGTTCGTGCTCGACTGGATGTTCGTGGCGCTGCTCGTCGCCCTGCTGCTCACCGCAGCGACGCACATCCTCAACGGCGGTGTGGTCTTCGTGTCGCCGGTGCCGGTGATCCGGTCCTCCACCAAGGCGCACATCGCCGCACTCCTCGCCTTGCTCGCGGTGCTGAAGGCGGGCGACTACTGGCTCGATCGCTACGACCTCACGAACACGAGCAGAGGCATCGTGCAGGGCGCCACGTATTCGGTGGTCAACGCCGAGTTGCCGGCGCTGATGCTGCTGATCCTCATCGCGCTGCTCACCGCCGGACTCTTCCTGTCGGTCATCAAGACCGGATCGTGGCGCCTGCCGCTGATCGCCTCGGCGCTGTGGCTCGTGGTGTCGATCGAGCCGCTGATCGCCTCGGCGCTGTGGCTCGTGGTGTCGATCGTCGGTGGCGTGATCTACCCCGCCGTGGTCCAGTCGCTCGTCGTCAACCCGAACCAGGAGTCGCGCGAGCAGCCCTACATCCGGCGCAACGTCGACGCGACGCGCCAGGCGCTCGGGCTCACCGACATCGAGGTGCAGTCGGTGCAGTTCGGCCGGCTCACCGCCACCGAGGTCGAGGAGAACCTCGAACCGCTCACCAACGTCCGCCTGCTCAACCCCGCCGAGATGCAGACGCGCTTCCTCGTCGACCGCGGCGAGGTCGCCGGCCTCACGATCGACGACATCGACGTCGACCGCTACGAGCTGCAGGGCACCACCGCCAGCACGGTCGAGACCGACGAAGGCGCCGACGTGCAGCAGGTGCTCGTCGCCGCGCGCGAGCTCGACCTGGGCGGCGTGACGAACCGCAGCTGGCAGGGTCTGCACCTGATCAACACCCGCGGGTGCGGTCTCGTGGCGGCGCCGGTCAACACGGTGCTGCAGAACGACCGGCCCGACTACCGCACGGTCGATCTCGAACGGCCCGAGCTGTACTTCAGCCCTGCGTTGTCCGGCTACGCGATCGCTCGCAGCGACTCCTCCGAGCGTGAGTGCGACGAACCGCACCGCTACGAGGGCACCAACGGCGTGCAGATGGACGGCTTCGTGAAGCGCGCCGCCTTCGCGCTGGCGTTCCTCGACTACAACGTGCTCGGCTCGGGGGCGATCAACTCCGACTCGCAGATGCTGTGGGTGCGCGGCGTGAACGACCGGCTCGACAAGCTGGCGCCCTTCCTGGACTTCGACGCCGACCCGTACCCGGTGGCGCTCGATGGTCGGGTGGTGTGGGTGGTCGACGCTTACACCACGACGTCGCGCTATCCGTACGGGCAGAGCATCGGTGATGTGCAGCGGTCGGCCGAGTCCGGCCTCGACGACAACGACAACTACGTGCGCAACAGCGTGAAGGCGGTCGTCGACGCGTACACGGGCGAGGTCACGCTGTACGTCATCGACGAGGACGACCCGATCCTGCAGTCGTGGCGGAGCGCGTTCCCCGACCTGTTCACCTCGATCGAGGAGATGCCGACCGATCTGCGGGCGCACCTGCGCTACCCGGAGGATCTGTTCCGCATCCAGACCGACATCTACTCCAAGTACCGCATCGACCCGGCGTTGTTCTTCCAGCGCGACGGCAACGCGTGGTCGGTGGCGCAGGCGCCGGGTGTCGAGCCGACCCAGCAGCGAACCGACTCGGCGACCGCCACCACCACGGCCACCGCCGAGACGGCCGCCGACACCACGTTCGCCCGCGAGTCGGACGCCGAGCGGTTCATCCCGTACTACACGATCTTCAACACGGCGCCCCGCGGCGAAGAGGTGCACAACGAGTTCGTGATGTTGCGCCCGTTCGTGCCGTTCTCCACCGACGACCAGCGCACGCAGCTGCAGGCGTACATGACCGCGTCGAGCGACCCCGATACCTACGGCAAGCTCACCACCTACATCGTCGAGGAGTTCGACGGCAGCCTCCCCGACGGGCCGCTGCGCATCGCCAGCAACGCCGAGTCGACGCCGGAGATCTCCCAGCGGCTGTCGCTCGACAACGACACCGAGGGCGGTACCCAGGTGCGCTTCGGTGACCTCCAGCTGATCCCGGTGGGCGACGGCCTGATCTACGTGCGGCCCTACTACCTGTCGGTGGCGCAGAGCTCCGGTGAGGTGCGTTCGGTCACCGAGTTCCGCTACGTGATCGTCAACTACCGCGATCAGTCGGTGCTGGCACCGACGATCGGTGAAGCGCTCGCCGAGCTCTTCCCCGGCTTCGAGGGTGACGTCGGCGATCGGGTGGCCACGGCCACCGACCCGGAACCCGGCGACGCCGATCCCGACGACGCCCGTGGGGACGCCGACGAGGACGAAGGCGTCGACGACACCGGCGACGACGAGACACCTGCGGATGGCGACGACGGCGACGGCACGGGCACCGGCACCACGCTGCCGCTCCCCGACGACGCCGCCGAGCTGCTGGCGCTCGCCGACGAGGCCTTCGCCGACGCCGACGCCGCCCTCGCCGACGGCAACCTCGGCGAGTACCAGACCAAGATCGACGAGGCCCGCTCGCTCATCGCCCAAGCCGTCGAGATCCTCGAGTCCTCCGACCCCTGACCCGACCGGGCCAGCCCGCCCGCGCCGGGCCAGTCCTAGAACCGGAACCTGCGGTGCGATTCGCGCCGCGCGACGGTCGCTCCAGCGAACCGGGAGTGCGGTGGTGGTTCAGCCGGGGTTCGTGCGCCGGAGGCGTTCGGCGAGGTCGGCGAGGTCCTGGCGGAACTGGATCTGGTAGCGGGCCTGCTCGTTGGCGAGCCGTTCGGCGCCGTCGCGCAGCTCCTCCAGCTCGGCGGTCGCATCGGCGCCCGCCGCGGCGGAGAGGCCGTCGATCTCGCTCGACAGTTCGGAGAGCTGGTTCGTCAGTTCGGTCGAGATGCTCGTGACTCGGCTGTCGATCGTGCCGGTGCGTTCGTCGAGTGCTGCCAGTTGCTCCTCGACCGACGTGAGCCGGCCGTCGTCGACGGATGACGACGGAGGCGGCTCGGTGGGAGGTGCGGTGATGGTCGTGAGGCCCTCGACACGCGTGCGCAGCGCCGTGTTCGTCGCGGTGAGCTCGGACAGCCGGTTCTCGAGCGTCGCCTTCGCCCGGTCGGACTCGTCGAGGCGCTGGTGCAGCGACGCCAGCTCGGCCCGCAGGGTGGCGATCTGCTCGTCGGCGTTGTTCTTGCGGAAGAGTCCCATCGATCCTCGATCTCGACGTCCGGCCGCGCAGGTTGCCGCCGGGGTGTCCGTGCTCCGACGGTACCCGCACCGGACCGTTCGATCGGTGAATCACCGCCCGGTGCGGTCGCCGGGTACCGGCCGGTGCTAGTGATGCGGGCATGGAGATCGGCGCGGTCATCCCGCACAACGAGATCGGAACCGACCCGGGCGCGATCAAGGCGTTCGCCCAGGGAGCCGAGGACCTCGGGGTCACGCACCTGCTGTTGTACGACCACGTGATGGGTGCCGATCCGGATCGTCCCGGCGGCTTCAAAGGCGCCTACGACAAGGACGTCGCCTTCCATGAGCCCCTGGTCACGTTCGGTTTCCTCGCCGGCGTGACCGAGCGGGTCGAGTTGGTCACGGCCGTGCTGATCCTGCCGCAACGCCAGGCGGTGCTGGTCGCCAAGCAGGCGGCGGAGGTCGCGATCCTGTCGGGCAACCGGCTGCGTCTCGGGGTCGGGGTCGGATGGAACACGGTCGAGTACGACGGTCTCAACGAGGAGTTCAGCACGCGCGGCCGCCGGCAGGCGGAGCAGGTCGATCTCATGCGCAAGCTGTGGACGGAGGACTCACTGTCCTACGACGGCGAGTTCCACCGATTCGAGAAGGCCAGCATCCTGCCCCGCCCGACCGAGCCGGTGCCCGTCCTGTTCGGCGGTGCGGCGCCGGCGCTGATCGATCGGTGCGCTCGGCTGGGCGACGGGTGGATCCCGCTCGGCACGCCGAACGACTCCTCCCGGGAGCAGCTCGACACCATCCGCCGCATCCGCAGCGAGCTCGGTCTCGGGATGGACGGGTTCGAGGTCCGCGCGCAGGCGCAGTACCGCGGCGGCAACCCCGACCGCTGGCGGTCCCATGCAGAGGCGTGGCGCGACCTCGGTGCCACCCACCTGGCGATCGCCACGCACAACGCCGGCGACACCGATGTCGACGGCCACCTGGCCCGCATCGCCGAGTACCAAGCCGCGCTCGCCGACTGATCGGTGGCGCGCGCCGGTCCTCCCGATCTGCGTCGGCAAACTCCCGCTCGCACCGGATGTTCGCCGACACGAATCGGCGGCACGGGTGCGCGCGCTCAGTCGGCGGAGCTCTTGTAGCTGAGGCGCAGCTTGGTCCGGAAGGCGATGACGGCGCCGTCCTCGATGAGGACGTCCATCTCGACCACCTCGGCGACGCGCAGATCGTCGTAGGTGCCGGCGGCCTCCTTCACGGCGTTGCTCGCCGCCTGTTCCCACGACTCGCTGCTCGAGCCGATCAGCTCGACGACGCGGTAGACGCTTTCGTTCATGTGCTTCCTCCTGGGGTGGGGACGTTGGCGGACGCCGCCTCGTCGGGGTCGGTCGGACGGCGGCGGGAGAACTTGGTCGACAACGCCAGCTCGGTGGCGAAGCCGAGTGTGCCGTCGGGATGGATGCGGCAGGAGAGCCCGCGGACCTCGCCGACGCGGGCATCGTCGTATCGGGTGGCCGCGTCGTCGACGGCGCGCTCAGCGGCGTGGCGCCAGCTCAACCCGCTGGCGACCTGCACCGACACCCGGTACACCGACTCGCTGCCCGCCCGGATCAGCGGGGGCTCGTCGGATGCGTACTCGTCGCTGAGCTGCTGGCCGGTCATCGCCGCGATCGCAGCCATCACGTCGCGCACCAGGTGTTGACGCTGCTTGCGACGTCCCCCGGCCCGGTAGTCCTGCGGGTGGATCGGCTCGCCGAACTCCACCGTCACCTTGCCGGCGAACGGGCGTGGCACGGCTGCGCCGATCGGCTGGACTCGTTCGGTGCCGCACAACCCGATCGGCACGATCGGCGCGCCCGTCATCATGGCGAGGTGGGCGACACCGGTGTGGCCCTTGTGGAGGAGTCCATCGCGCGACCGGGTGCCCTCCGGATAGATCCCGACGAGCTCACCGCCCTCGAGCAGGCTCGCCGCCGTCGTCAGCGCCGACATGGACGCCTTGCCGCCATCGCGCTGGATCGGCACCATCCCGAGCGCCGGGAAGATCGAACGGGTCTTCCAGTCATCCATGTACTCGGCCTTGCCGAGGAACATGACGCGACGCGGGGCCGTCGTCATGATCAACGGGGTGTCGAAGAACGACCGATGGTTGGCGCTGAGGATCGCCGGGCCGTCGGCAGGGACGTTGCCGGCGCCGGTCACCGAGACCCGGAACCCGCACTTCAACAGCGGAGCGATGACGGCGCGTGCCGGCCCGACCAGGCGGCCGGGCGACGCGAGCTGCCCCGCCTCCGAGAGCTCCCCGTTGCCCTCCCCAGAGCGTCGACCCAGTGCGATGTCCAGAGTGTGCCACAGCCGCGAGCCACGGTTGTCGGAACGTCGCGCGGGGAGTACAGTATGAACCCACTTCGCCGCGGGGTGGAGCAGTTCGGTAGCTCGTCGGGCTCATAACCCGAAGGT
>CAYGLH010000187.1:0-6972 GCA_964350535.1 uncultured Ilumatobacteraceae bacterium | reverse complement strand
ACCCCGGACGGTTCGGGCGACGATGCCCACGAGCGTCTGACCGTGTCGGCGGTCGTGCCGGTCGACCTCAGTCACGACGCAGCGACCGCCCGAGCCGCCGTCGACCAGTTCCTGGCGGCGCTCGCCGCGGGCGACCACTCGGGGGCCGCGACGATGCTGGCGGCCGAACGATCGGGCGCGACGACCCGCGACGACCTGGCCCAGCTCGTCGACGCCGGCATGATCGCGTCGAGCGACGTGCCGATCGCCCAGCTCGCCGACGGCATCGCGCGCTGGTGTGCCGACGCAACGTGTGGCGGCCCCGCCGACCTCTCTGTCGAGATCACCCCGGATCATCGCGTCCAGGTCGTCGCCACGTACGTCACGGAGATCGGCGAGTTCGAGGTCGTCTTCACGGGAGGTGAGGCGGGCGACGGGTACCACGTCGAGGGCCTGCCTCCGGTGCTCCCGTGATGCGCCCTCGTCTCACCGTCGGCCTCGTCCTGAGCACCGTGCTCGTCGTCGGCCTCGTCGTCACCGGAGCGGGACCCGGGAACGACCACGTGACGCAGGAGCCCGACACCCCCTTGTACGCGATGGGCGAGGGCGTGCGGACGACCAGTGCCTCCCGCCTGGCCGGTGGCGTGTGCCTCGCCAGGGTGTCGCCCGCGCAGCTCGACCGGCTGTTCGTCACCGAACCCGGCGGCGTGGTCGGTGCCGACTATCAGCGGACCATGGAGCTCCCCGACGGGCGGGTGCTGTGGACGTTCCAGGACGCCGAGGTCCGGCTCCCGTCCGGCGCGACGACATTGGTGCACAACATCGGCATGGTCCAGGACGGCACGTGCTTCTCGGTCCTGATGGGTGGGAGCGCGGGCGCGCCGACGTCCTGGCTGTTCGGCGAGCACACCTCACCGTTCCGACGGTGGTTCTGGCCGCTCGGGTCGATGATCGGCTCCGACGGCCGCATCTACGTGTACGCCGCCGAGATGCAGGAGCGCGGCGAGTCGTACCTGACCCACGTGGTGCCGGCGTCCACGTTCGTCGCCGCCGTCGACCCCGCGACCTGGAACGTGGAGTGGTACGGGCGTCCGGGCGACGGCAGCGCCGCGCTGTACGGCTTCTCGATCGCCTCGGACGAGTCGTGGACGTACCTCTACGCCCAGTGCCACCGGCAGTTCGGCTTCGACCCGTACATCTTCGTGCTCGCCCACGACCGCGACTGCGCGGCCCGGGTCACGGTCGGGCGGATCCCGCGCGGTTCAGCGCTCGCCCGGCCGACCTACTGGGACGGCCGGCGCTGGCAGACGGACCCGGCGCGCGCCAGATCGCTCTTCGCCACCGACGGCGGTCGTGCCCGCCCCGCCCAGGTCGTGCTGCACAACAACCAGTGGATGTCGATCACCAAGGTCGACGACTGGTGGGGCAAGCAGATCGTCGTCGAGCAGGCGCCCCGCCCGACCGGACCGTTCGCGGTCACCCGCACGCTCAGCCCGCAGCCGAAGTGCCCGGACGACTGCAACACCTACTTCGCCAGCTGGGTGCCGGGCCCGTCGGACGCCACGATGATCTTCGGGCTCTCGCACAACCGCTGGGACGGGATCCCGACCCACGTGTACCGACCGACCTTCGGCGCGGTCACCGCGCCACCCTGGACCCCGTCGCACGCGGACCGCTGCAACGTCGGCCACTGCGACTGAGCGCGCGGGCTCAGGTCGCCGACGTCGCGCCGGCGGTGGCGAGCCGCTTCCGAAACGTGCGACTGGTCTCGGCCGACCGCTCGTACTCACCCCACAGCGGCGTCGGCACGTACCCGGCACCTGCGTACAGCCCGAGCGCGGCGTGCTGATGGATCCCGGTCTCCAGCACGATGGTGTCGATCCCCAGAAGTAGCGCCCGCTGCTCGAGCTGGTCGAGCAGCGCCGCACCGACCTTGCCGCCGCGCACGCCGGGATCGACGAACATCCGCTTCAGCTCGCCCGTGCGCTCGTCGATCCGCCGCACCGCCCCGCACCCGACGACGGAACCGTCGAGCACCGCCCGCACGAGGACGCCGCCGTCGCCGGTCACCTGCTCCGCTCCGAGATGGAAGTGGTTGGCGTCGGCGTCGTCGTACAGGTCGATCAGCTCGCGGTTCAGCCGTCCGATGAGCTCCAGCGTCGATCGGTCGTCGAGTGTCGTCGGTTCGATCACCAGCGGAGGCGGCGTCCTCCCGAAGCCGAAGGCGTACGCCGACCGGCCGTGGCGCCGGAGGAACTCGGCGCGCCGGATGCCGTCGGGAACCGAGGGGATGGACCCTGCCGCGACGTGCCACAGCGCGACGAGGCTGGCATCGGGGTCGAACCACTCGGCGCGCCGACTGAAGAACTCGACGTGATCGCTGCGGTACACGTAGGCCTTGAGCGCGTCGACGGACTCCCACACGCTCATGTTCACGATCCGCTGCGGGTCGTCGAACATCTGGATCGATGTGGCGTCGCCGTCGTCGGTCTGCAGCCGCCACACGAACCCGGGGGTCCGGTCGGCGAGGGCGTTGATGGGTTCGAGGTTGTCGACGAAGTCGCCGATCGCGGGGTCGTCGATCGGCGCGACGAGCGTGCCGATGTTGATCTGCGCGATCTGCACGTCCACCAACGGCAGCGTACCGATCGGTCGGATCGGGAAGGTCGGAGGACGATCCGGCGGTGCCGGATCGTCAGTGACCGGTCAGCTCGTGTGCTGCGCGATCGGCCGCCAGTGCGGCGACACGTTGTCGACGTTGTCGGGCGGCACCATCTGGCGAGCACCGTGCTTGAGCGCGAGGTAAGCGACGAACATCACCACCGGCGTGACGAGGGCCACCGAACCGGACTTCGTGTTCTCGATCCCGATCAGGCCGTCGTTCACCAGCCAGCGCTGGGGGACGTCGGCTGTGCCGAAGGTGCCTGCGAGCCGGTGCGTCAGTAGCCGTTCGCGCGTGAACCCAGCACGTGAGCCCCTTGACTCGCTGATGGCGCCTCACTGTGCAAGCCGTTCGGGGCCTCGCCGACCGCCAACGGGCAGTCCACCTAGCATCGCCACATGCACGACCACCATCTCTGCCCAGCGCACCGCGCCCTTCCATGGGTGGCGACGCTGGTCGGACTCGTGCTCAGAGCCCTCTCGGCGCGGTCGGCGGCGCGTGCGGTACCCGCACGTCAGGCCCCTCGTCTCGCATGACCGACGAGGCCGACGAGCGGGACGGACTCGGCGGCCTGTGCGCCGTCGCCGCGGTGACGGCGATCGCCGTCGGGCTCGTCGGCGGCTCGTTCCGTTGGCTTCTCGAGCAGGCGATCGGCTGGCGCGCCGATCTCGTCGACTGGACGAAGTCCACCTCGGGTGCCGCGTGGCTCGTACCGATCGCTGTGACGGCGGCGGGGGCGGGGATCGCCCGCTGGCTCGTGCGGTTCTCGCCCGACGCCGCCGGGAGCGGCGTACAGCAGATCGAAGGGATCTGGGCGCAACAGCTCCCCGAGCCGCGCCTGCGCGTGCTGCCGATCAAGTTCGTCGGCGGCGTGCTGGCGATCGGCACCGGTCTCGTGCTCGGACGCGAGGGGCCGACGGTGCACATGGGGTCGGTGTTCGGCGCCGCTGCGGCACGCCGGTTCCGGATGCGCGCCCTCGATTCGCGCATCCTCCAGGCCGCCCTCGGCGGCGCCGGGCTGGGCGTCGCGTTCAATGCGCCGATCGGCGGCGCCCTCTTCGTCTTCGAGGAGGTGACCCACTCCTTCAAGGCGCGGCTCGTGATGGCGACGCTGATCGGCAGCTCGGTGGCCGTCGCCTTCTCGCGGCTGATCGTCGGGGATCACCTCGATTTCACCGTGCCTGTCCCCGATGTGCCGCCGGGGAGCCAGTTGCCGGCGTTCATCGTGTTCGGCGCGGTCATCGGCCTGCTCGGCGCCGCCTACAACGTGCTCGTCGTGTCGTCGCTGGGCATCTCGGACTCGATGCGGCGGATCGACCCCGTGCTGCGCGCGATGGTCATCGGAGGCCTCGTCGGGGCGCTGCTGATCATCGACCCGCTGGCCGTGGGCGGCGGCGACACGCTCAGCCAGGAGTTGCTCGTCGACGAGCACCGCGTCGTGCTCGTGCTGCTCGGGTTCCTCGCCGTCCGGTTCCTGGCCGGACCGCTGTCCTACGCCGCCGGCACACCGGGCGGATTGTTCGCCCCGCTGCTGGCGGTCGGCGCGCTGTGCGGTGCGTTGGCCGACTCAGCGTTCGCCCCGCTGATCGCCTCGTTCGACGGCCAGCGGGCGCCGCTCGTGATCGCCGGCATGGCGGCCTTCTTCGCGGCGGTCGTGCGGGCGCCGTTCACCGGCATCGTGTTGATCCTCGAGATGACGGGCGCGTGGTCGGTGACCGTTCCGGTCGTGGCGGCGACCTTCGCCGCCATGCTCGCCGCCACCCTCGTCCGCTCGACACCGATCTACGACACCCTGCGAGAGCGCTCGATCCGCGCCCAGGGCGGCGTCGACCGGATCCAGCGGTGACGATGTCGGCGCCGAACCCGACCGAACCGGGCGACGGTCAGTTGCCGGGGCGGCGGTCCCAGAGGGCCGCACCGAGTGCACGATCAACAGCGGGATCATGAGGATCGGCCAGTCGACCACACCTCCGGACCACGGCGGCACGAGCAACACGCCGACGAGGCCGAGCATCGTCACCGTCGCCGCGACCACGGTGATCCGACGGCCGATCGGCGGCGCCGACCCACGTGTTGCTGACGTTGGCGATCAACGCCTTCTACGTCAGCACACGTCCGGCGCGCGCCGACACGGGCGCGCTGTACAACGACAACCTCCTGATCAAGCTCCTCTACTGGCCGGTGATCCTGCTGGCGGCCGTGGTCGTCACGCTGGTCTTCCTCTGAGCGCCCGGTCCCGGGCCTTCCCTGCCCGACGCCACCGGCGATTCCGCGGTTTGTCATGCTGTGACGATGAGCTCCACCGCGATCACCGCCGACCCGGCCGAGGCCGGCTTCGACGCCACCCGTCTGGCACGCATCGACGCCCACTTCCAGCGCTACGTCGACGACGGTCGACTTCCCGGCTGGCAGGTGCTCGTCAGCCGCGGCGGCCAGCTCGTGCACTCGTCGACCTCCGGTGTGCGCGACCTCGCGTCGGCGACGCCGTGGAGCGACGACACGGTCGTCCGCATGTACTCGATGACCAAGCCGATCACCTCGGTGGCAGCGATGATGCTGTACGAGGAAGGGCTGTTCGAGCTGAAGGACCCGGTGGCGAAGTTCATCCCCTCGTTCGCCGACACCCAGGTGTTCCGGTCGGGTTCGTTCCTCAAACCCGTGACCGAGCCGGTCACCGAACCGATGCAGGTGTGGCACCTCCTCACGCACACCTCCGGGCTCACCTACGGGTTCCACAACAGCCACGCCGTCGACGCCATCTACCGCAAGAACGGGTTCGAGTGGGGGTACCCGCCGGGCGAGGACCTGGCACAGATCACCGATCGCTGGGCGGCGCTGCCGCTCGTGTTCCAGCCCGGGACCGGCTGGAACTACTCGGTGTCGACCGACGTGCTCGGGCGCATCGTGGAGGTGATCTCCGGCCAGCCGCTCGACGAGTTCATCCGCACGCGGGTCACCGAGCCCCTGAAGATGTCCGAGACGGAGTTCTGGGTGCCCGCCGAACGCGCCGACCGGCTGGCATCGCTCTACGTCCCGAACCCGGCCGACGGTACCGCCGTCCCCGCCCCGGGTCCGATGGGCGGCGGGCTCGACGAGCGTCCGGCGATGATCAGCGGCGGCGGCGGCCTCACCGGGACCGCCGCCGACTACCTGCGCTTCGCCCAGATGCTGCTGAACAAGGGCGAGCTCGACGGGGTACGACTGCTCGGGTCGCGCACGGTCGAGTTCATGACCCGCAACCACCTGCCGGGCGGGGTCGACCTCGAGCAGTTCGGCCAGTCGACGTTCTCCGAGACGCAGTTCGACGGGGTGGGGTTCGGCCTCGGGTTCTCCGTCGTGCTCGACCCGGTGGCCAACGAGGTGCTCAGCTCGGCCGGCGAGTTCGCCTGGGGCGGGGCGGCGAGCACGGCGTTCTGGGTCGACCCGAAGGAGGACATCTGCACCGTGTTCCTCACCCAGCTGCTGCCGTCGAGCACCCACCCGATCCGGCCGCAGCTCAAGCAGCTCGTGTACCAGGCGCTCGGCGACTGACTCGGCGGCCCGCCATCGACCTCAGCGGGGCGATGGCGCGGCCAGCGGCTCCAACCCGTGCTTGTTCCACTTCTTCTGCTTCACCGCGTCCCAGCTGAAGACCGGCCCGCCCCCGGCCACGGCGAAGGCGATCTTGTTGCAATACAACGCGACCTCCTCGGTCGGACGGTCGTCGGCGTCGCCGCTCGTCGACCAGCTCTTCACGAAGCAGCGGTCGAGCTTGTAGCGCAACACCGTCCACGGACGGTCGCCGCCGATCTGCACGAAGTCGATCTGGGCGCCGCCGCCGCTGTTGCCGTTGACCGCGTACTGCGCGAGCAGCGCCGACGCCGAATCCATCGACTTCGAGATCGTGCACTCCTGCAGCTCGCCGACACCGATGTTGATGTCCGCCGTGCCGCCCTTGCCTCCCGAACCCTTCATCTCGCGCTCGACACCGAACGAGAACGAGTCGGCGACGAACCAGTCGCCGTCCTCGTAACCCTTGAGCACGGCGTCGCCATGACCGGCGAGGCCGTCGATCTTCACCAGGATGGGCATGGGACCTCCTCCAGGGTCGTCAACCGGCGGCCACCGTACAACCGGTCGTCGCGGCGGCGCTCGGATTAACGGTGTCGTCGCCCGGCCTCGGCGTCACGCACCCCGCACGCCGGACTCGACGCGGTCGCCCAACTCCTTGTCGACGTTGCGCCAGTACGCGAACGCCCGCTCGAGCACCGGGTCGGAGACGCCGTCGGCGAGGTGACCCACGATGTTCGACACCAGGCGGTCGCGTGCCGCGTCGTCCATCACCTCGCGCA
>CAYGLH010000186.1:3724-7057 GCA_964350535.1 uncultured Ilumatobacteraceae bacterium | reverse complement strand
GACCACGTCTACGTGAACGATCCGGCGACGTCGCAGGTCATCGAGGTCGCCGTCGCCGACACGCTGACGGTGGAGGACACCATCGACCTCGCAATCGTGCCCGGGTTCGTCACCGTCGCCAACGGCTGATTTCCACATCCTCCACGGTTTGTGTCGCAGATCTCGGGGCGTTCCGCCGGGATCTGCGACACAAACGTCGACGCCGCGATCTGGCTACGGCTACGACTCGTCGTGGTCGGCGCGGTGGTGCAGGTCGGGCACGTGGGGGTGGGTGTGGACGAGTGCGGTGTGCTCGTGGACGTGTGTGTGGCGACCGGTGAACCCGTCGTCGTGGTCGTGCTCGTGGTGGCCGTCGTCGTGGACGTGCTCGTGGTCGTGCAGGGCTCGCGAGTGGCGGTGCCGATGGTCGTGTGCCGAGTCGAGCGACACCGCCACCCCGACGGCGGCGATCACGGCGGCGACGATCTGCACGGCGGTGGCGTCCTCGCCGAGCACCGTCCAGGCGAGAATCGCGCCGATGAACGGGGCGGTGGCGAAGATCACCTGGCCGCGCGCTGCGCCCAGATCGCGCGCACCCTTCACCCACAGCGTGATCGACAAGCCGTAGCCCGCTGCGCCGAGTGCCAGCGCGGCCAGCACGTCGCCCGCACTCGTGCCGACGCCCCATCCGGAGACGGCGAGGCCGATCGCCAGGTTGGCGACGCCGGCGATCAGGCCCTTGAGCACGACGACGTGTTCGGGGGCGAGCTGCTGGATTCCGGCGGTCACGCCGTTGTCGAAGCCCCACGCCACACACGCGAGCACGATCAACACCGCCCCGACGTCCACGCTCGCCCCGGGTTGCCCCGCCAGGACGGTCCCCGCCACGGTGATCAGACCGGCGCTCCACCACATGCGAGCACCGAGGTGCTCGCGGAACACGACCGCCGCCAACACCACCGTCGCCGCCAGCTCGGCGTTCAGCAACAACGACGCCGTGGCGGCGCTCGTACGAGCCAGCCCGGCCACCAGCAGCACCGGACCGATCGCTCCGCCGGCGACCACGGCGGCCAAGGCCGGGCGCCACTCGGCGCGCAGGGCGCGGACCGTGGGCGGTCGACGGATCGTGTTCGGCGCGGCGGCGAGCGCGGCACCGACGTACAGCAGCCCGGCGAGAGTGAAGGCCGGGATCGACCCGGCCAGCTCGGCAGCCAGCGGCGCGGTCGCACCGAAGAGGACAGCCGCCAGCAAGCAGCGGACGATCCCGAGCCGGTTCACGTGGGAACCCCGCCGCGCCGATCGCTCGCCTCCCGCCGGCCCGCGCCGCCTGTCAGCGCGTCGATGACGAAGCCGACAGCGCGCGTGTACGCGGCGGCCATGTCGCCGTTGAATGCCAGCACCACGTCGAGCAGGTCCGGGTGGTCGGCGACGTACTCGTGGGCCCGCCCCGCCAGCTCGCCGGCGAGATCTCTGCCGCGCTCGCCCGACGCGATGCGCGACTCCTTCGAGATGTAGGCCGACGCAGTGGTCATCAGCCAGTCGTAGGCCCACGCCGTCTCGGCGGGGTTGCGGCCGGTGCGGCGCAGCACGCTGCAGGTCGCCGCCATGAACGCCATCGTGTTCGGCCCGGTCGGGCCCCGCAGCAGCAGGTGCTCGGCGCTGCCCGGAACCGAGAGCAGCTGGACCCTGACGATCGCCATCGTCCGCTGCAACCACTGCGACGGAACGGTGTCCTCATCGACCGCGGGCAGCACGGTCGGATCGAGGGAGCGATCGACGGCGAGCCCGACGAGCGCGTCGCGGTCGCGGACGTGGCGGTAGAGCGACATCGGCGCGGTCCCGAGTCGGCCGGCGACGGCGCGCATCGTGAGCCCGTCGACCCCGCGATCGACCATCACCGCGACCGCCGCATCCACGATCGCTTCGAGGTTCAGGGGATCGCGCGAGCCCGACACGTTCGGTTGACCTGTCATGACGATGACTGTTAGGTTCGCCTATCAATAGTTGCGTACAACGTACGCGCTCGCCGTTCGCCGACGAGCGCACTCGAAAGGATGCCATGTCCCGAATCAGCTCGGTCCTCGTCGTCGCCGCCGCAGTCGGCCTCGCTGCCTGCGGGAGCAGCGACGACGACACATCGGCCGACGACACCGCTGCAGTGGAGGAGGCGTCGACAGCGACGGACGAGCCTGCTGCGACCCTCGCGCCTGCGACCGCGCCTGCCACTACGGCGCCGGCCACCGCGCCGACCGACGAACCTGCGGACGACGCCGTCGCGATGGACGACGGCGTGCGGACGATCGAGACGGCACGAGGGCCGGTGGAGGTGCCCGCAGACCCGCAGCGCGTCGTGGTCCTCGACGAGTACGCCGGAATGGGCCTGCAGGCGGTCGGCGTCACGCCCGTCGTCGTGTACGGCACGTACGGCTCGGTCGTCGGGCAGCAGGTGCTGGAAGCCGCCGGGGCCGAGATCCGCCCGATCGCCGGATTCACCAATCCGAGCCTCGAGGACGTCGCCGCCGCCGACCCGGACCTCATCGTCTACTCCACCGAAGGGGGGCTCGCCGACATCTACGACGACCTGTCGGCGATCGCACCGACGGTCGAGTTGCCGTACAACGTCCCGTTCCGCGAGGCCGTCGGCGCAGCGGCTGCCGTCGTCGGTCAGGAGGAAGAAGCCGAGCGGGTGATCGGCGTGCTCGACGAGCAGATCGACGAGCTCGCCGCTGAGGTCGCCACCGACCCGATGTCGCTCTCCGTCCTCGCCGACACCTACGGCATGGTCTTCGCCGCGTCGATGGAATCGCCGATGTCGCTCCTGATCGAGGAGGTCGGCTTCGATCGGCCCGCCGCCCAACTCGACGGCGAGCCCGATCCCACCTACAGCGCGGCGATCATGATCTCCACCGAGGTGCTGGACGAGCACGACGCCGACCAGGTCGTGGTGCTCGAGGGAGCGTTCTACGACCCGACCACCTTCCTCGAGGCGCCGACGTTCAACGCGCTGCCTGCCGTGCAGGACGGACGGTACGTGATCGCCGACGGCGACCTGTGGTACGGCACGTTCCCGTTCGCCATCTACTGGCTGCTCGAGGACCTCGCAGCGTTGCACGGCGGCGAGGGCCAGGACGGCATCGGCAACGTCGAGGACGACGTCGATCAGCGGTGGGCCGCCTACGAGGACCTGATCACGCCATGAGCGAGGAGCGTGACGAGATCACCTTCGGGCTCTACCTCAACATGGGTGCGAACCTGGCGCCCACGCCCGAGGAGGTGTTCGCCTTCACCCGCCGGCAGGCACGCGCCGCCGAGGCGGCGAGTTACCACGACCTCTGGGTGACCGAGCACCATTTC
>CAYGLH010000186.1:0-3714 GCA_964350535.1 uncultured Ilumatobacteraceae bacterium | reverse complement strand
TGTGCGTCGTTCCTGCTCGGGCTCACCGAGCGGGTGCGGGTCGGGACCGCCGTCGCACTGTCGCCGCTGTATCGCCGTGTCGATCTCGCAGAGCAGGCGTGCCTGCTCGACCAGCTCAGCGAGGGCCGCTTCGACCTCGGCATCGGACGAGGTGGCTACGTGCGCGACTATGCCCCCCTCGGCGTCGACACCGCGCGCTGGGACGAGGAGCCCGACGCCACGATCGATGCCCTCGTCGATCTCTGGAACGGTGGCCCGGTCGACGCCGCAGATCCGGAGTTCGGTGTGCAGCCGCCACCGCGGACGGCCGGGCATCCGAGCCTCTTCGTGGCGACGTCGTCGGAGCGCGCGTTGCAGCGTGCGGCGTCGGGCGGGTTCCCGTTGCAGCACTACTTCGCGTCGCCTGCCGCCGCACGCCTCGCCGTCGAGGAGCGGTACGTCGCGTTCGGCGGCGATCCGGCCGCCCGCCACATGCACGCCCTGATCGTCATCGTCAGCGACGACCCGGCCGCCGATCGCGAGCGCCTGACCGCCGCGCTCACCCAGTCGTTCCTCGCCGGCGACCACCCAGCGGTACCGCAACAGCCGGAGCGTCACCTCGGGCCCGACGGCAAGCCGTTCGAGCGTGGTGCGATGGCGGCGATGGTCGCCCAGGGCGCGCTCGTCGGCCCGCCGACACAGATCGTCGACGAGCTCGGCGCCTTCATCGACGACACAGGTGCCCGCCGGATCGTGCTCTACCAGGAGTCGATCGCCGACGAGGGTCGCACGATGCGCTCGATCGAGCGCTTCGCCGCCGAGGTCGCGCCGCAGCTGGGCGCTGCTCCAGGGGGCACGTCATGAACATGTCGGAGCGCGACACGGCAGGTGCCGCGATCGTCGTCGATCGTCTGGTCAAGCAGTTCGGTGAGCAGCGCGCGCTCGACGAGCTGAGCTTCGAGGTCGCCACCGGCGAGGTGCTCGGGCTGCTCGGTCCGAACGGCGCCGGCAAGACGACGGCGATCAACGTCCTGTCGACGCTGCTGCCACCCGACGGCGGCACCGCGACCGTGATGGGTCACGACGTGGTGCGGGACGGCGAGGCGGTACGCCGGTCGATCTCCCTCACCGGCCAGTTCGCCGCCGTCGACGACCTGCTCACCGGCGCCGAGAACCTCGTCCTGTTCGGCCGGCTGCGCGGCCTGAGCGGGGGCGAGGCGAAGCGGCGCAGTGCCGACCTGCTCGATCGGTTCTCGCTCGCCGACGCAGCCGACAAGCGTGTCGGCACCTACTCGGGTGGCATGCGTCGTCGCCTCGACCTGGCGGCCAGCCTGGTCGTCCCGGCGCCGGTGCTGTTCCTCGACGAGCCGACCACCGGGCTCGATCCGCGCAGTCGCAACGAGCTCTGGGACGTGGTCCGCGAGCTGCGCGACGAGGGGCTCACGATCGTGCTCACCACGCAGTACCTCGAGGAAGCGGATCAGCTCGCCGAACGGATCGTCGTGATCGACGCCGGCACGGTCATCGCCGACGGGACGCCCGAGGCACTCAAGTCTGCCGCGGGCGGACGGTCGTGCGTGATCACGCCGGCCGACCTGCGTCACCTCGACGAGCTCGCCGCCGCCGTGGAGGGCGTCGGCACGGTCACGGTGCACGACGACAGCGTGTCGGTCGCCGATGCCGGCTCGGCCGAGCTCCCGTCGATCGTCGGCGCGGTCACTGCAGCGGGGATCGGCCTCGCCGACGTCGCGCTCCGCCAGCCGACCCTCGACGACGTCTTCTTGCAGCTCACCGATCACCCGGCGAACCCCGAGGTGCATGTCGAGGGTGCGGACGGCGGGGAGCCTGTCGAGGCCGAGGTGGGTACGGGGTGACGGCGGCGCTGATCACCCACACGCAGCTGCTCGGCGCGCGCTCGGTGCGCGGGTCCTCGCGCAACCCGGCCTCGATCCTCGGGGCGATCATCTTCCCCCTGCTTTTCTTCGCGCTGTTCAACATCGTGATGCGCCGGATCATGGCGGCCAACGACTTCGACTACGTGCAACTGTTGCCGTCGGCGATCGTGGTGCAGGCGACGCTGTTCGCAGCGATGTCGTCGGCCTACTACATCGCCAACGACCGTCTCACGGGCTTCACCGCCCGGTTGCGTTCGATGCCGATCCATCCGACCGCAGCACTGTTCGGACGAGCGTTCGCGGACTCCGCTCGCGGTTTGATCTCGATCGCCGCCGTGCTCATCGTCGGGGTCGCCACCGGGATGCGCTTCGAAGCGGGACTCGGCTGGCTGCCCGTGTACGTGCTCGTGGCGGTGCTGTTCCTGATCGGCGCGGCGCTCACGCTCGGGCTGATCGGATATCTCGCACCGTCGCCCGAGGGCGCGTCGGCGATCGCCTCCATCCCGTATCTCCCGCTGTTGATGCTCTCGTCGGGCTTCGCGCCGGTCGAGGACTTCCCGAGCTGGCTCCAGCCATTCGTCGAGTGGCAGCCGGTGACCGTCACGATCGACGCGTTGCGTGCCCTCACGGGCACGGGCGACATCGGCACGACGGTGCCGAAGTCGATCGGCTGGTCGCTCCTGTTGGTGGTGGTCTGTGGCTTCGTCGGGTCGCGCCAGATGCGGAGGATCACGTGAGCACATCGACCGCCGTGGCGACCTCGTCCGGCCCGGCGTCGACCGGCTCGACACTGTCGAGGTACGGGGTGTTCGTGCGGCGCAGCGTCGTGCGATTCGGGCGCCGGCCCGACACGGTCGTCGCCACCGTGATGTTCCCGCTCGTCCTGATGTTGACGATGCTGGCCGTCTTCTCCACCGCCGTCGAAGCCTTCGACAATGGTGACTACGCCCAGCGCCTGGTGCCGGGCCTCACCGTGTCGGGCATTCTGTTCGGCTCGCTCGGGACCGCCACGGGATTCTGGATCGAGCTCGAGACCGGGTTCATGGACCGGATCCGGTCCATGCCCGTCCCGGCCCTCGGGCCGCTGATCGGCACCGTCGCCGCCGAGGCGGTGCGGGCCGTCATGGCCGTGTTCGTGCTGGTCGCCGTCGGCAGCTTCTTCGGGTTCCGCTTCGAGCAGGGCGTCGTCTGGGCGGTCCCGTACCTCGCCGTGGCGATCGCTGCCTCGTGGACGTTCGCCTGGATCGGCATGTTCATGGCGACGGTCGCCACCAGCCAAGAGGCTTTGGTGCCTCCGCTCAACGCGATCTACCTCGTCCTGCTCTTCTTCTCCGAGGGGCTCGTCCCGCTCGATGCATATCCCGGTTGGGCACGACCGATCGTCGAGTGGAACCCCGCGACGGCCTATGTCACGCTGCTCGACGGTCTCGCCCGCGGCGGGCCGCTCGTCCGGCCCGGCCTGCTCGCTGCCGGCTGGTCCGTGGCGATCATCGTGGTCTTCGGCAGCCTCGCCGTCCGACGGATCAAGCGCTGACGCGATCTGCGTGACGAGCAGCTCGACGAGCTGGGCCAGTCGACCGCTGGCGCAACAGCGATGTCGCAGATCGCGTCGTCGGGCGTCGCCGGTCAGCGGAGTGCCGTCGCCCAGCGGTCGATCGAGCCGGAGAACTGGTCGACGTGGTCGTCGGTGATCTCCATCGAGAGAGCCATGAAACCGCGCCGCGCCATGTACAGGCCGTCTGCCAGGGCGGCGTGGAACGCCAGCTCGAGCAGGCGGTCGTCGTCCGCGTGCAGGCAGAGCATCGAGCCGAGCCCGGTCACCGACATCGGCAGGCCGGAT
>CAYGLH010000185.1:3119-7126 GCA_964350535.1 uncultured Ilumatobacteraceae bacterium | reverse complement strand
CCCACTGCAGCACCGAACGCTGCTCCATCCGCGCCCACTCGACCGGGCACACCTCGATCACCGGTCGGTCGCAGATGACCATCCCGCCCGAGTGGATGCCGAGGTGCCGCGGGGCGTCCTCCACCTGGGCGGCGAGGTCGAGCACCTTCGAGGGGATCGTGGTCGCCGGGTCGTCGATCGTGGTGCGCACCGTGCCCCACCCGTCGATCTGCTTCGACCAGGCGTCTTGCTGGCCCGGCTCGTATCCGAACGCCTTGGCCATGTCGCGGATCGCCGAGCGCGCCCGATAGGTGATGACGTTGGCGACCTGGGCGGTGTGGTGCCGGCCGTAGCGCTCGTAGACGTACTGGATCACCTTTTCTCGGTCACCGCTCTCGATGTCGATGTCGATGTCGGGCGGGCCGTCGCGCTCGGGCGACAAGAAGCGCTCGAACAGGAGACCGAGCGACACGGCGTCGGCGGCGGTGATGCCGAGGGCGTAGCAGACCGCCGAGTTGGCGGCGCTCCCCCGCCCCTGGCAGTAGATGTTCGACCGCCGACAGAACTCGACGATGTCCCACACGACGAGGAAGTAGCCGGCGAAGCCGAGCTGGTCGATCATCGCCAGCTCGTGGTCGATCGTGGCCCACGCCCGGGCGCGCAACGAGAGGTCCTCGACGGCACCGTCGGCACCGGAGGCGGACGGTCGATCGCCGTACCGGCGACGCGCCCCGTCCACCACGAGCCGCTGGAGGTAGGCCATCTCGCCGAGCCCGTCGGGACACGGGTACGGCGGCAGGCGCGGCGCCACGAGCGACAGGTCGAACGCTGCCGCCCGGCCGATCTCGGCGGCGGTCTCGACGACTCCCGGGTAGCGGGCGAAACGGGCCGCCTGCTCGAGGCCCGAGCGGAGATGGGCGCCGGCCCCCGCCGGGAGCCACGGATCGATCGCCTCGAGGCTGCGGCGCGCCCGCACCGCCGCCAGTGCCGTCGCCAGCGGACGATGGGCCGGGACGGCGTAGTGGACGTTGTTGGTGGCCACGCTCGCCAGGCCGCGTTCGCCGGCGAGGGCGTACAGCGCGTCGTTGCGGTCGGCGTCGCCCGGATCGCCGTGGTCCCACAGCTCGACGAGCACCCGGTCGGCACCGAACCCGTCGACCAGCCGGTCGAGCTCGCGGCGGGCCGCGTGGAGGTCGCCGTCGGCGAGCGCCGCGGGGACCGCACCCTTGCGGCACCCCGTGAGCACCCACGCCTTGCCCGCCACCTCGGCGACCACGTCGTCGAAGGCGAACTGCGGCGCCCCCTTCTCCCCCGCCAGGTGCCCGAGGCTCAGGGTGCGGGCGAGCGCGGCGTACCCGGCGGGGCCGTCGGCGAGCACGAGCAGATGGGTCCCGCCCGGGTCGGGTGCGGTGGCGTCGGGGACCAGCCCGGTGTCGACCTGCCGATCGGTCGCCCGTTCGCCACGAGCGACCCGTCCGGCGAGCAACCCTCCATCGCGCTGCGCGGTGAGGGTGATCTCGGTGCCGAACACGGTGGGCAACCCCACCGCCCCGGCCGCCTCGGCGAATCGGACCACCCCGTAGAAGCCGTTGTGATCGGTGATCGCCAACGCCTCGAGCCCGAGCCGGGCCGCTTCGGCGGCCAGCTCCTCGGGATGGGAGGCACCATCGAGGAACGAGAAGTTGGAGTGGCAGTGCAGTTCGGCGTACGGCGTGCCGCCACGGTGGTGCCCGGCACCGTCGGGTGGCTGGAACGGTTGCCGCTTGCGACCGAGCGCCGGACCGTCGCCGCCGGCGTTCCACGATGCGCTCCCCGGCGCGCGGCCATCACGACCGGGCCGCCCGGAGAGGAACCCCTCGAGTTCGCTCCAGGACCAGGACGGGTTGTTGAAGCCCATCCCCCACATGATCGAACATATGTGCTACGAACGCAAGTTCGATCGGGGACCTGTCACATCGGGGTCTGACACCTTTGTGACAGGTTCGGAGACCACGTGAACGGGTCAGGGACGTATCGCCTCCAGGGCGCCACGCAGGCCGGGATCGGCCATGGCGATGGCCTCGTCCCAGCCGAACCAGTCGATCTTCTGGCTCTCGCCCTCGGGAGGATCGGGATCGGCATCACCGCCGTCGATCAGGTAGCGCAGGTCGAGATGGGTGTGGCCACGCCCGCCGTCGTGGACATCGAGGTGGACCAGCGCGGGGGTGCCGTCGGCGAGCAACGGCGCGGCGAAACGCACGTCGAGGCCGGTCTCCTCCTGGCTCTCGCGCAACGCCGCCTCCCACGGCGACTCCCCGCTGTCGATGTGCCCACCGGGCTGGAGCCAGATGCCGAGCCGCTTGTGTTCGAGCAGGAGCACGCCGCGCGGTCCGGTGACGATCCCCGAGCCCGTCACGTGGACCGGGTCGGCGTCGATGTCGAACGGCCGCTCCAACCGGTCGTACTCGACGAGGAAGCGCTCGACCGAGTGCGCCTCGCGCTCGTCGACCGGGGTCCGCGCCTCGACATCGGCGCGGACCCGCTGCCGCAGCGCGTCGCCGGTCGGTGCGTCATCCATGTCGTCCACGACACCACGCTACGCACCTGCCCGCGCTCGGGCCCAAGGCCCTCAGTCGTACACGGCGGCGACCCACCAGCGCCGTCGCTCGGCGACCACGAGGTAGGCCTGCCCGTCGTCGGTGAGCACCTGGAAACGGGCCTGACGGCGGTGCTGTTCCGGCTCCCACCACCGTTCGTCGAGCAACCACGGCCCGGCCCACGCGGCGATGTCGCGCGGACGACCGGCACGCCACCCCGATGCCTCGTCGCCGAGCAAGGGTCGGAGCACGGCCGGCGGCGAGCTGAGCATCCCACGGCCGCTGACCGCCACCGCACCACCATCGGCGTCGAGCACCTCGGCCGGCCGGGCCTCGATGAACACGGTGGCGGGCGACGGTGCGGGGAGCGACCCGGGCCACGGACCGTTCGGCCCGCTGCCCGTCCCGGCCGCCGACACCTGACGTGCCCGCTGGTCGAGGTCGACGGTGGTGGCCGGCACCCACTGGTAGCGCTCGCTCGGCAGGCGACCGCCCCGCCACACCGGCACGCTCACCGCCTGCTCGTCGACGATCGTGGTGAGGCGGGCGATCGAGCGGGCGGCGCGCTCGTCGGCCTCGGTGCGTTCGCCCCACAGTCCGAGCTGGCGACCGGTGTCGGCGCGCACCTCGTCGGGGACGAGACGGACGAGCGTGATCCCGCCGGTGATCTCGTCCGCGCTCCCCCGCGGCGCGCCGATCCACGCGTCGAGCTGCCAGCGGACGCGCTCGACCATCGCCGACGAGCTCATCCCCTCGGCCCGGTACCAGGACCGCTCGGAGATCTCACCGTGTTCGGTCTCGAGGTGGACGAGCAACCGGGTGCACACCCGGCCCTCATCCCCCAGCGCGCGCGACAACTCGTCGGCCGACTGCTTGGCGATGAAGACGACCGCCTCGGCGTGCTCGACCGGATCGTCGAGCACCTTGTCGAGCCGCCGCTCGGGCGCCGGGTCGACGCTGCTGGACGGGCGCGGGTCGTCACCGGCGGCGAGGCGGCCGGCATGCACCCCGGCTGCGCCGAAGCGGCCGTGGAGGTCGCCCGGGTCGAGCACCGCCAGATCGCCGAGCGTGCGGAGACCGAGCCTGGCGAAGAGCTCGATCAGTTCGGGGGTCGCCTCGTTCAGGATCTGTAGCCATCCGATTGGCAGCGGCGCGCAGAATGCGGCACTGGAACCGGCGGCGACGACGAGCTGGCGACGGGGCGAAGGCGTCGAACGAGTGGCGAGTCGCGCCGCGATCGCCGACGCGAACCGCCCGTCGGCGATCCCCACCCCCGGCGAGATCGTGGCGGGGGCGACATCGGCGGGGGCGACATCAGCGATGCCCGCACCCGGCGGGACGGTGGCAGGGGCACCATCGGCGGTACCCACCCCCGACGGGACGGTGATGGGAGCCACATCGGCGGCGCAGGCGGTGGTGGCGATCTCCACGAGACGGGCAGCGAGGGCGTCG
>CAYGLH010000185.1:945-3109 GCA_964350535.1 uncultured Ilumatobacteraceae bacterium | reverse complement strand
CCCGGGTGGCCAGCGCGATCCAGCCGGGTTCGACGATGTCGAGCCGCGGCGACAGGTCGGCGACTGCCCGCACGACGGGTTCGAACGCCCGGGCGTCGCGGGCCGGATCGTGGTCGATCAGCTCGAGATCGGGGCAACGCCGCTGGGCCTGCCGGCGCCGCTGCCCGACGACGACCCCCTCCGCGGCAGCCCCCGCCGAGCGGGCGACGACACGGTTGGCGGCCATCACCGCCACCGGCGTCTCCATGTCGCGACCGGCGGCGACCACCGGCCAGTCGGGGAACCACACCGTGGCGAAGCGCGTCGGAGTGCTCGTGACGGCGTCCATCGTCAGCCCGTCGCGGCCAGCGACGTGCGCTCGACGGCCGGCGCGGTGCCGAGCGGATCGCCTGCACGGTCGGCGCCGTCATGCTCGCCACCGCCGACACCGATGAGTGGCGTGGCCGTCCCGCGGGCGACGGGCATGTGCACCGTGCAACGGCGCTCGCCGGGGATGCGCCGGCCAGACGCCACCACGTCGAGACGGCGATGGCGGAGATGACCGCTCCCGGCGCCGAGGCCGGACCAGCGCACGTTGCCGGCATCGACCACGCCATCGACCTCGAGCGCGCCGGGGTCGCCGAGCACCAACAGCACGGCGCCTCGCTGGCGCACCCTGGTGAGCACGTTGCGAGCGACCGCGGGCGACAGCTTCCCGGCCCCGATCCCCGTGGACGAGGTGAGCACGATGTCGAACCCATCGGCTGCTGCGGCGACAGCGTCGGCCCAGGCACGATGCCGCGGCGATGCCATCACCCGACCTCCGCCGGCGCCGGCGCCGGACAGTGCCGAGCCGGTGGTGTCGACCCGGACGATCCGCTCCAGGGCGACGCCTGCCTCGGCGGCCGCATCGAGACCCAGCTCCGGCACGTCGATCGCCGCCATCCACGACCCGGCGGCGATGGTGGGGGCGGCGAGGGTGACGGCGAGCGACGTCGCCGCCCGGCCACGGCACGACAACGCCCTCCCGCGCACCAGGCCACCCTCGGCGAACAAGCCGGCGAGCTCGGCGGGGACGGGCAACGTACGCTCGCGGGCCACCGCCACCGGAGCGATCCGCTCGTCGAGGGCGACCAACGCCGCACGACGGTCATCGATTGTCTGTTCCATCACTCCGATCGTATCGAACGGGTGTACCCCTCCGTTCAGCGCGCCCGTCGCCGATCGTGGACAATGATCAGATGGGGCGACGCGACATCGACCGCGCGGTCCGCGAGGCGATGGCGAGCGTTCCGCGTCATCGGTTCCTCCCCGCCGAGCTCGCCGGGTACGCCGAGGACGACCGGGCGCTGCCGATCGGCTGCGGACAGACGATCTCGCAGCCGTACATCGTCGGCGTGATGACCGCGGCGCTGCGCCTCGACGCCGGCGACCGCGTCCTCGAGATCGGCACGGGGTCCGGGTACCAGGCCGCGGTGCTGGCGGCGCTCGGCGCCGAGGTGACGAGCCTGGAGATCATCCCGGACCTCGCCGCTCGGGCGCGGACGGTCCTCGACGAGTTGGGCTACGACGTCGACGTGCACGTGGCGGACGGGTCGGCCGGCTGGCCGGAGCACGCGCCGTACGACGGGATCATCGTCACCGCCGCCCCTGAGACCGTGCCCGACGCGCTCTTCGAACAGTTGGCGCCCGGCGGGCGTCTCGTGGTGCCGGTCGGACCGACCGGTGCGGTCCAGGACCTCTACGTCCATCACCGGCGGAGCGATGGCTCCTACCGCCGCCGCAACCTGGCGGCGGTGCGCTTCGTGCCCTTCACCGGTCGTGCCGCCGGCGAGGGCGCACCGTGACGACGTCGCCGTCCGAGCGCGACCTCCGAGGGCGTGCGGTGCAGTGGGGTGTCCGTCGCGACGCGGTCGTCGGTGTCATGCCGAGCCGCGACAGCGGGCCGGCAGGGGATCAACCCTTCTTGGCGTTCCAGCGTTCGCGAGCCGACTTGCTGCGCTCGATGAGGTGCGGCGGCACCAGGCGTTCGTAGTCGGTCTGGCCACCGCCACCGCCCGCGTCGCCGCCACCGCCGGTGTCGGCCGGCTCGTCGGGCTGGAGATCCTCGAAGGTCGGGGGCTCCACCCCGGGCTTCCAGTACTGGTACATGTCGCGGATGATCTCCGCCATGCCCTCCGACCCG
>CAYGLH010000185.1:0-856 GCA_964350535.1 uncultured Ilumatobacteraceae bacterium | reverse complement strand
TGCCGTAAATGTGGACGCCGTCGGCCCGACCCGTGGCGAACAGCTGGCGGGCGAGGGCGGCCGACGGCGTGTCACCACGCACCTCGTCGGTGGCGCGGAAGCGCTCGTGCCCCATCCCCGACAGGCTGCGGTTGATCTCGAAGCGCACCACGCCCGGCGTGGCGCTCGGCTTCTCGGTGACGGCGACGAGCTGACCCATATCGGGCGACACGCTAGCCGCCGAGCCCCGCAGACACGTAGACGCCGCGCCCACCCCGCTGCAGACAAATCCGGTGCGGTCACACGCGCGTCTCGCGTATTCTTTCCCGCATGCGGGCGTGGGGGATCGCGCTGGGATTCGGACTGTCGATCGGATTGCTCTCTGGCGATGCGGTCGTCGCAGCCACGACCGACGTCCCCGCGCACCAGCCGACGGCAACCGCTCCGGCCTCGAACACCGCGTGGCCGGCCCACGGCTCGACGATCCAGACGGGCAGCGCACCTGAACAAGTGTGGAACCCTGCCCGGCTCTGCCGGTTGCTCCCGTTCGCTTGCCGACGCCCAGGGGTCCCCCGGCTTCCGTCGACGCCGAGAGTCCCGCGCCGACCACTTCCAGGTCCACTCCTGCCCCTTCCGGTGATCGGCCTGCCGACGATTCCCCCGTCGCGGGCGGATGACATCAAGACCTTCATCCAGACGCGCTACGACACACTGTCGACGAGCGGGCGGCGGTTCGCGTGCCGGTCCGCGATCGGAGCTGTCTGGAAGTCCACGATCGGCACATCCAACGTGCTGACGTCGCGCGACGACTACGAGAGGCTCTTCGAAGAGATCCTCCGAGACGAATTCGGTGGCGATCGCAGCCACAACGACGAAC
>CAYGLH010000184.1:0-7152 GCA_964350535.1 uncultured Ilumatobacteraceae bacterium | reverse complement strand
ACCAACGGGATCCTGCCGTTCTACGGGCCGTTCGGAGACATCAAGGACACGGTCGCCTGCGAGGACCAGTTCCGCAACGCCTACCTCCTCGGCTGCGTCGGCGCCTGGAGCCTGCACCCGGTGCAGATCGACATCGCCAAGCGGGTGTTCAGCCCCGATCCGGCCGACGTCGCCCACGCCCAGCGCGTCATCGAAGCCATGGGCGACGGCACGGGCGCGATCATGCTCGACGGCAAGATGGAGGACGACGCCTCCGTGAAGCAGTGCCAGGTCGTCGTCGCCCTCGCCCGCCAGCTCGCCGACCGCGACCCCGACCTCGCCACGACCTACGGATTCTGACCACCTGTCACAAAGGTGTCAGACCCCGATGTAACAGGTTCACCATCCGATGGAGAGAACATGACCGACGAACTGCGGCCGCGCCGCTCGGTGCTGTACATGCGCGCCGCCAACGAGCGGGCGCTGGAGAAGGCCAAGACGATCCCGGCCGACGCGATCATCTTCGACCTCGAGGACGCCGTCGCGCCCGACGCCAAACCCGATGCCCGCGTCAAGGCGGCGGCTGCGGTGCTGTCGGGTGAGTACGGCCGCCGTGAGCTGACCATCCGGTGCAACGGGCTCGACACGGAGTGGGGCGAGGACGACCTCGCCGCTGCGGCGGGCGCCCTCCCTGCCGCCGTCGTGATCCCCAAGATCGACACCGTCGACCAGGTCGCGGCGGTCGTCGAGCGTCTCGACGCCGCGGATGCGGCGGGTGTCGCGGTGTGGCCGATGATCGAGACGCCGACGGCGATCTTCAACGTGCGCGAGATCGCCGCCCACCCCCGGGTGGCGGTGTTGGTGATGGGAACCAACGACCTCGCCAAGGAACTGCGCTCGCCGATCGTGCCCGGTCGGCACCCCCTCGTCCCACACCTCGCGACGGCGCTGCTCGCCGCGCGCGAGTCCGGTGTCGGGATCCTCGACGGTGTCTACAACGACGTCAAGAACGCCGACGGCTTCGCCGCCGAGTGCCGGCAGGGCATGGAGATGGGGTTCGACGGCAAGACGCTGATCCACCCGAGCCAGGTCGAGCCGGCGAACGACACCTGGGCACCGTCGGCCGATGAGGTCGAGTACTCGCAGCGGGTGATCGCGGCGTTCGACGAGGCGCTCGCCGAGGGCCGGGGAGTCGTCACCGTCGACGGCCGGATGATCGAGAACCTCCACGTCGACAACGCCCGGCGCGTCCTGGCAGTGGCTGCGGCGATCGACGCCTGACCGAGCGTCGCGCCGCGGCGCTCAGAGCGTGACGGCGGCGACGATCTCGTCGAACACCATGTCGGCGTAGGCGATCATCTCGTCGTCGGTCCGATCCTGGATCGGGTGCGGCGTGAACACGCGCTTGACCGCCGAGAAGCCGAGGGACGCGCTCTGCGTGTCGGCGGCCTCGACGAACTCGTCCGAGGCGACGAACACCCCGGGCAGTCCGCGGAGCTCGAGCTCGTTGATGTCGTGCACACTGCACGACGTGCAGCTGCCTCAATCAGCGAGTGCTTCGATCACCACTTGACACTCGGTGGCGATCTGCTGGCGCAGGTCGACCGGTGCAGGCTTGGTGAAGGTCGGCTTGGCGTAGCGCTTGACCTCGGCGCCGAGCCCGTTGAGCCGTTCCTCGATGCGGTTCAGGAAGACGTCGCCGCGCGGCTTGGAGATGTCGAGCAGTGCGACGGTGAGCCCCTCGAGGGTGTCGGGGCGGGCCAGCACCTCGCGCTCGACGACGTGCTGCTCACCGGTCGGGTCGAGGATCGTCGTGCTCATGGCTCCCTAGTATCTCACGGTGCGGGCGACGGGCTTGGACCCGACGTCGCCGTTTGCCCAGCCGCCGATGATCTGGGAGAACAGTCCGGCGCCGCCGCCGCAGTAGGCGAGCATCAGGCCGCCCGGCCGGAACTTCGGCACGTCGCCCATCGCCGCGGCGGCCTCGGGGAGCCCCTCGGCGATGTCGCCGGCGCCACGGACGAGCTGGTCGGCCGGTCGGACGGTGTGCGACGTGATCTCGTCGATGATCCGCTGGCGGTCCCACCGGGCGTCGGCGAACACGCGGGCGTGCTCGGGCCCCATCGCCAGGATCGCGTCGAACGCGAAGATCAGCTTCGGGTGGTGCATCGCCGCGAGGCACGCCCCGAGCGAGCGGGCAAGCGACTCCGGCTGGCGGGAGAGCTGATCGACGGCGACGTGCGGCCCCTGCCCGGCGAACAGGGTGACGGCGTCGACCGACCCGTCGTCGGCCCCCTCCACCCCGAGTTGGCCGGCGAGGGTGCCGTATGGGGAGTTGGCATCGTCCTCCGCGAAGCAGAACGAGAGCTTGGCCGGGCTGCCGTGCGTGGCGCGGTCGACGCCGCCGGGCCGCCCGCCACCGACGTTGCGCACGACGAGTTGCAGCGCCCGTCCGATCGTGTTGGTCGGACGGTTGCCCTGACCCATCGCGTTGCCCGCGCTGTTCATCCCGATCGCCCGGGTGCCCGGGCCGCTACAGACGATGACGGGACCGACCGGCATGGTCGTGGCGAGCACCCCGTGCATGTTGAACTCGTCGTTGCACGCCGCTTCGACACAGGTCAGCACCCACGGGAGGTACTCCGGCAGGCAGCCCGCCATGACCGCTGCGATCGCCACCTTCTCGACCGTGACGTCGACGAGGTCCGGCGGCACGGTGGCGACGATCTCGTCGGGTGCTCGGGTCGTGCCCTGGAGCATCGCCAGCACCCGCTCCTCGGTCGGCGGCACGACGGGGAGCCCGTCGGTCCAGCCGCGCCGGAACATCATCTCCATGACGTCCTCGGCGTCGCCGACCTCCACGCGGCGGGCGGCGAGGACCGAGCCGCCGAAGCGCGACCGCAGCGCGTCGACCCGGTCGGGGTCGACGCTCATCGACCCACAGCCGGGACGCATCGGGGGGAGGTCCGGCCCGAGGCCGGAGATGCCGGTGAGCGCCTCCCACTCGTCGCGCCGCCAGCCGACGGTGCGTCCGACCTCGACGCCGTTCTCGACCTTGATCACCGTCGGGACCGTCTCGATGTCGTGGTGCCAGCTGACCGCGAGATCGGCGTCGTGGCGCGCCGGCGGCTCGGCGGGGAAGGCGGGATCGTCCTGCGTGTAGATCGTGAGCTCGGCGGCATCCGCGAGCTGGGCGAGCACGGGAACGACCGTGCGGCACGTCTCGCACTCCTCCTTGACGATCACGGTGAGCCCGTCGGTGAGTGCGGGCGCTGGGCCGGTCGAGGTCATGTCGCTCACCGTACCGAAGGCCTCATCGGTGTGCTGCGACCGACGTCACACTCCGTAACCCTGCGTTCATGTCGTGGCGCGCACGCCGAGCATCTAGTCTGCCCTCCATCGGGGGAATGAACGAGTGACGTACCACGACGCCGGATTCGATGACGCCGGATTCGATGTGACCTTCCACGGGGTCCGCGGGTCGACCCCGTGCCACGGTCCCGAGATCGTGCGCTACGGCGGCAACACGTCGTGCGTGTCGGTCGACGTCCCTGGGTGCGAACCGATCCTGTTCGACCTGGGTACGGGCGTGCGCTACTTCGGCCGGTCGTGGCCCGCCGACGAGCCGTTCCGGGCGACGTGCCTCGTCAGCCATCTGCACTGGGACCACATCCAGGGCCTGCCGTTCTTCCCGCCGGTGCTGCGCCCCGACTCCGAGATGCGGATCATCGCGCCGCGCCAGGCGTCCGGCCGCTCCGTCGGGGAGATCTTCGCCGAGACCATCTGCCCGCCGCTCTTCCCGGTCGACCTCAGCGTGTTGCCGGGGCGCTTCGAGTTCGAGGGCGTGGCCGACGAGACGATCACGATCGACGGCGGCGTCGAGGTGATGGCCCGGTTCATCCCCCACGTCGGGCGCACCTGCGGCTACCGGCTGATGTGGAACGGGTTGTCGGTCGCCTACCTCAGCGACCACCAGGTGCCACACGACGGGTCGTTCCAGATCACCGACGGCGCGCGCGAGCTGTGCGCGGGTGCCGACCTCGTGATCCACGACGCCCAGTACACGTGGGACGAGTTCAGCTGCCGGCGCGACTGGGGGCACTGCACCGTCGAGTACGCCGTCTGGCTGGCGTCCGAGGTGGGCGCCAAGCAGATCGCCCTCTTCCACCACGACCCGACGCACGACGACGATCGTCTCGACACGATCGGCGCGCTGGCCCAGCGATGCGGTGCGTCCCTCGGCGTCGACGTCGTCACCGCTCGCGAGGGCATGACGCTGCGCGTCTCGCCCGGCTGAGCTCCCTCGCGCTCACGTCGTGGCGAGGATGAAGGCCAAGGTCCGCGCTTCGTCGCGCCAGGCCTCGTAGCGGCCGGTCGGGCCGCCGTGGCCCGCCTCCATCTCGGTGCGCAACAGGAGCGGCCGATCGCCGGTGCCCACGTCGCGCAACTTGGCGACCCACTTGGCGGGCTC
Organism: uncultured Ilumatobacteraceae bacterium; assembly: GCA_964350535.1. GTDB lineage: Bacteria > Actinomycetota > Acidimicrobiia > Acidimicrobiales > Ilumatobacteraceae > CAYGLH01. The sequence goes on along the minus strand of CAYGLH010000184.1, from coordinate 2,702 downwards.
GTGCACGCTCACCCGCGGGTCGGTGAGCCCGGCGGTGACGTACAGCGCCGGGTACGACGCAGCGACGGTGTTGTCGTACGGCGAGTAGCCCTCGATGCACGACGCGTAGGGCTGCTCGCGCGGGTCGCCCCATTCCTCCCATTCGGTCACCGTCAGCGGCAACGACGGGTCGCTCATCGTCGACACGACATCGACGAAGGGCACCTCGGCGACCGCCGACGCGAACAGGTCGGGTCGCTTCGTGATGCACGCGCCGACGAGGAGACCGCCGGCCGACCCGCCGCGGATGCACAACCGTCCGGCGGCGACGTGCCCGCCGGCGACCAGGTGCTCGGCGCAGGCGATCGTGTCGTCGAACGTGTTGGGCTTCGCCAACAGCTTGCCGTCGAGGTACCACTGCCGTCCCAGTTCGCCACCGCCGCGCGGGTGGGCGACGGCGAACACGACGCCGCGATCGAGCAGTGACAGGCGAGCGGCCGAGTACCACGGCGGGAGCGAGATCTCGTAGGCGCCGTAGCCGTACAGCACCCCGGGTGCCGTGCCGTCGGTCGGGGTGTCGACGTGACGGACGATGTCGATGGGCACCAGTGTCCCGTCGGGCGACTCGGCCCAGCGGCGCTCGGCCGTGTACTGCGCGGTGTCGGTGTTCGGGGTCGGCACCCGCCGCAGCAGCTCGCGCTCCGCCGTCACCGTGTGCTCGTCGAAGATCGACGTCGGTTCGGTCATCGACTGGGCGGCGTACCGCAGCACCTCGGTGGTCCACTCCGGGTTGGCGGCGGCGTCGATGTCGTGCGGTTCGTCGCCGTGCGGGCCGTCGATCGTGCGCTCGCCGCCGTCGCGGAAGAGGATCCTGAGCCGAGGCTGACCGTCGGCCCACTCGCTGACGACCAGGTGGCGTTCGAAGGCGTCGAGGCCGACGATCCGCCGGCCGGGGGAGTGCGCGACCAGCTCGACCCAGGACGAGTCGACGGTGAGGTCGGCACTGACCGGCGCGACCAGGATCCGGAAGTCGAGCGCCTCGTGGTTGGTCAGCGCGACGAACCGGTCGCCCCAGTGGTCGAGCGAGTAGTCGACCTCGTCGGTGCGGCCGAGCGTCGGTCGCGGCATGGCCGCGGGATCGTCGGTCGGGATCAGGAGCACCTCGGTGGTGGTCTTGCTGGCGCTGTGGATCACGATCCACTCGTCCGAGCGGGTGGCGCCGACGGCGACGAAGAACCGCTCGTCGCGCTCCTCGAAGACGCACACGTCGGTGGCGGGATCGGCACCGATCGTGTGCCGCCACACCTTCGACGGCCGCTCCTGCTCGTCGGGGGTGACGTAGAAGATCGTCCCGTTGTCGCGCGACCAGGCGACGCCGGCGTTGCTGGTGTCGTCGATCCGGGTCGGCAGGTCGACCGGACCGCCCTCGGCGCCGAGGTCGCGGATGCGCAGCGTGTAGCGCTCGTCGCCGGCGGTGTCCGACGACCACGCCAACAGCCGGTGATCACACGAGGCGTCGAACGCGCCGAGATCGAAGTACTCGTGGCCCGCCGCCTCGACGTTCTGATCGAGGACGACGTCGCGCGCCGCTTCGTCGCGGGTCGGCCCGCGGTGGTGGATCGGGTAGTCGAGCCCCTCGACGGTGCTGGTCACGTACCACCAGCCGCCGTGCGTCACCGGCGTCGACAGGTCGGTCTCCTGGACCCGTGACCGGATCTCGCCGTAGATCGCGTCGATCGTCGACTCGTGCGGGCCGAACCACGCCTCGGCGTAGTCGTTCTCGGCACGCAGGTGGGCGAGGAACTCGGGGTCGTCCGTGTCGCGCATCCAGGCGTAGGGATCGTCGACGGGGCCGGTCGGTCGGCTCCAGGTGTGCGGACGTCGCGGCGCGACGGGCGCGGCGGGGATGGGGCTCTGAGTTCCGGAAGTCACCGACTCGTCAATGTAGGGGTGGACCGCTACCGTTCCTGACCGATGCGCGTGTGGATCGACCAAGACCTGTGCACCGGTGACGGTCTCTGTCTCGATCACTGCCACGACGTCTTCGTGCAGCTCGAGGACGGCATCGCCTACGTCGCCGAGGGCGGCCAGGCGCTCAACGACCCCGGTGGAGCGGGTTCGCTGGCGCAGGTGCCGCCGCGCCACTTCGATGCGGTGATCCACGCTGCCGAGGCCTGCCCGGGCGAGTGCATCTTCATCGAGGTCGACCCGCCGGTCGCCCGGATCGTCGAGCTGCCGGACGATCTGACCGACGAACCAGCCGCCTGACCTGTCACCTCGGGGTCAGACCCCGTTGGAACAGGTCGGGGAATTTATACGATGGTGGTAGTGGAAATTCCGGAAGGAGCCGCATGACCACCTTCGATCTCGATCTCAGCAAGTACGACCTCGGGTGGAGCGACACCGTCGAGTACGCCTTCACACCAGAGAAGGGCCTCAACCAGGGTGTCGTCGAGCAGATCTCGTGGTGGAAGGGCGAGCCACGGTGGATGACCCAGCTGCGCCTGCGCTCGCTCCGGCTCTTCGACCGCAAGCCGATGGCCGAGTGGTTCGCGGTCAACATGCCCGACATCGACTTCCAGGACATCTACTACTACCTGCGCCCCAAGGGCGACCAGGTCTCCGAGTGGGACGAGCTCCCCGAGGAGATGATGAGGACCTACGAAAAGCTCGGCATCCCCGAAGCCGAGCGTCAGTACCTCGCCGGTGTCACGGCGCAGTAC
>CAYGLH010000183.1:0-7235 GCA_964350535.1 uncultured Ilumatobacteraceae bacterium | reverse complement strand
GTCAGCCGCAATGCCACCGCCACCGAGGTCTTCCGCGGCCTGGGGTACTGGTTGTTCTACGGGCGCGATGTCTACTGGGCGACGACCACCGCGGCAATCGATCACCTCGACCGCACGCTGATCCTGGCGATCGGCTCTGCCGTCGCCCTGGCCGGGCTGCTCGGCCTCGTCGCCGTCCGCTGGGGTGCGCGGCGGTTCGCCGTGCTGCTGGTGGGTGTCGGCACCGTGCTCGCCGTGGGCGTCCACCCGTTCGACGACCCGTCGCCGCTGCTGTCGCTGCTCACCTCCGACGACGGCTCGGGGCTGACCCTGGCACTGCGCAGCAGCACCCGTGCCGTGCCGTTGATCGTGCTCGGTCTGTCGCTGGGTGCCGGTGCGCTGGTCGCCGCGTGCGCGGACCTGCACTGGCGCTGGCAGCCCGCGCCGCGCCACGTCGTGGCGGCGGCGCTGCTCCTGCTGGCGGTCGCCAACCTTCCGGCGCTGACCGATCGCGCCTTCGTCGACCCGGCCCTCGAACGGCAGGAGGAGCCGCCCGAGGCGTGGACCTCGGCCGCAGCATCGTTGGAGGCCGGAGATCCGGGTGCCAGGGTGCTCCAGCTCCCGGGTGCCGAGTTCGGGGCGTTCCGGTGGGGCTACACGGTCGATCAGCCACTCGTCGGGCTGGCCGACCGCGACCTCGTCACGCGCGACCTGTTGCCGCTGGGTTCCGCACCGGCGATGGACCTGCTGTACGCCCTCGACGACCGGATCCAGGAGGGGTGGCTGGAACCCTCGGCCGTGGCACCGGTGGCCCGGCTCCTCGGGGCCGACACGATCTGGCTGGCCAACGACAGCGCCTACGAGCGGTTCCGCACAGCCCGGCCGGACGTGCTCTCGGCGCAGCTCGCGACGGCGTCCGGGCTCACGGCGGGTGGCACCTTCGGAGATGTCGCGGTGCGCCCGAGCGAGCACCCCGACCTCGATCCGGTGGCCCTCGGCACCACCGGCGCCGGCGCTCCGCTGCCGGTCGTCGAGCTGCTCGACGTCGATGACCCCCTGCCGGTCGTGCGCGCCAAGTCGGATGTCGTCGTCGTGTCGGGTTCGGGCGACGGGTTGGTCGACGCGGCGGCCGCCGGGGTCCTCGACGGGAGCGAGCTCGTGCTCTACAGCGCCTCGTTCGACCCCGCCGACTTGTCGGGTGCGCTCGAGGGTGCAGCACGGCTGGTCGTCAGCGACAGCAACCGTGACCGCGCCCATCACTGGCGTGGCTCGCAGGACGTGCACGGGCACACCGAACCAGGTGGTCCGGGCGACGACGTCCTCACTCCCACCGCTGCGGATCAGCGCCTCGAGGTCTTCAGCGGCGAGGATCCGCGAACCCAGACGATCGCCGTCCAGGAGGGCCGGGTCCGGGCGACCGCCAGCGCCTACGGCGAGCCGTACGCCTACCGGCCGGAGGATCGGGCCGTGATGGCCATCGACGGCGACCCGACCACGGCATGGCGGGTCGGCGATCACGGTGACCCGGTCGGCGAGCGCCTGCGGCTCGACCTGCTGCCCGGCGTGGAGCCGGCCACCTCGATCAGGCTGGTCCAACCCGCGCCGGACCCCGGCGGACGCTCGATCTCGACCCTGCGCATCGAGGTGGACGGCGCCGAGCCCGTCACCGTCGAGCTCGACCCCGACGAGTCGACCGGTGACGGACAGGTGGTCGAAGTTCCACCGATCCCCGCGGGTGGCTCGGTGGACCTCGTGATCGACGCCGTCACCGCGGGTGACCCCGGCCGGCGCGCGGGTCACGCCGGTGTCGGCCTCGCCGAGGTCGACCTCGGGCTCGGGCCCACGATCGAGTACATCCGCCTCCCGGTCGACGCGGTCGACACCGTCGCGACGGATGGCAGCGACGTGCCCGTCACCACCGTGCTCACGCGGCTGCGCGTCGACCCCCGTGACGCCTGGCGGAGCGACCCCGAACCCGTGCTGCGACGCCTCGTCGAGCTCCCTCGCTCCGGCACCGTGTCGGTCACGGGCGAGGTCCGCCTCGACCACGACGCCGACGACCGGCAACTCGCAGACGTGCTCGCTCCTGCCTCCTCCGGCCCGCTCCCCACCGCCAGCGAGCGGCTCGACGGCGCCCCCGAGCGCGCCGGTTTCTCCGCGTTCGACCCCGACCCGACCACGGCGTGGATGTCGTCGTTCGACCCCGATCCGGGCATCCGCCTCGACTTCGCCGCCGACGGCGAGCTCGGCAGCCTCCGCCTCGTGCAGCCGGCGGGGTACTCGACGATCACCTCGCTCGCGTTCAGCGACGCGGCGAGCACGGTCGAGGTCGCCGTCCCACCGGCCGATGACACCGGCGCGAGCGCGATCGACCTGGCGGGACTGGGTCTCGACGGCGCCATCACGGTCACCATCACCGGCATCGAGCCGCAGACCACGATCGACCGGCGCTACGGCGACCCCACGGTGCTCCCCGTGGCGATCGCCGAGCTGTCCGGCGACGGTGTCCCGGTCGTCCAGGTCGACCCCGCCGCGTCCATCCGGGTCGAGTGCGACGATCAGCTGGCGACGATCGATGGCGAACACCTCGCCCTCCGAGGTGCCGCCGACGTCGCGGCGCTCCTCGCCGGCGACCCAATCGCCGTCACCGCCTGCGACGCGACGATCGACCTCGACGCCGGGCAGCACGCCGTCAGTGGCGACCGGACCTCGCTCACGCTCGACCGCATGGTCATCGCCACGGAGGAGGACGCGGTCGGCGGGGTCGCCGACGCCGGGGCGCCCCTGCCGATCACCGTCGAGGTCACCGGGTCGGGCCAGGCGCGAGACATCACGGTCGGACCGTGTCCCGACGGTTGCTGGTTGGTGTTCGGCGAGGGCTTCAACGAGGCCTGGTCCGCCGAGCTGGACGGTGAGTCGCTCGGGCCACCGACACTCGTCGACGGCGGCTTCAACGGCTGGCGACTCCCCCCGGAGGACACGGCCCGCACGATCGCGGTCCGCTGGACCGCCCAGACCCCGGTGACGATCGGCCTGTGGGCGTCGCTCGTCGCCGCCCTGCTGTGCGTGGCGATCCTCGCCGCGACGCGACGCCCTGCGCGCCGGACCTCACACTCCCCGATGTCCCGGCCGCACCTGCGTCGTCGCCGGGTCGGCGACCTCGTCGACCGTCGCCGCTGGGTTCCGCTCGTCGTCGTGTTCGCCGTCGCGGTCGGTCTGCTGGTCGGGTGGCCGTGGGCACTCGTGGCGATCGTGTGGTCGATGACCTGCGCGCTGCTCCCCCGGGTCGGACGTGCACCCGGCGACACACTGGCGTGGAGCGGGCTGCTGCTGGGCCTGCTCGTCTCGATCTGGGTCGCTTGGCTGGAGCGGCGCGATCGCCCGTTCCCGAACAACGGCTGGACCGAGGCGTTCGAACACCTCCACCGCCCGATGCTGTTCGCCCTCCTGTGCGTGACGTTCGGGATCCTGGCCGCCGATGCGGGCGAGCATCGGGAACCGGGGACGCGAGGTCGGCAATGAGCACCCCCCGCCTGAGCGACCGCCGTGTGGGCCTGCTCCTGGCGGCCGTCGCCTATCTCCCGATCCTGCTCACCCGCCCCGGCGAGGTCAGCGCCGACACCAAGACCTACCTCTACCTCGACCCCGGTCGCCTCCTGTCCGGGGCGACCTCGATGTGGGATCCGTCGGTCGGTGCCGGCACCGTCCCACACCAGAACATCGGTTACCTGTTCCCGATCGGGCCGTACTACTGGCTGATGGACGCGCTGGCGGTGCCCGACTGGATCGCCCAGCGGCTGCTCTGGGGCACGCTCGTGTTCGCCGCCTCCTACGGCGCCTACCGCCTGGCCCGATGGCTCTCGTGGACGCCCGCGTTGGCCGCGGTCGTCGCCGTGTCCTACGGGTTCAGCCCGTACCTGCTGAGCTACCTGGCGCGCCTGTCGGCGATCCTGTTCCCGTGGGCCGCCCTGCCGTGGATGGTGCTGCTGGCAGCGCGCGCGGCGCGCACCCGCTCGTGGGCGCCGGCCGCCGGCTTCGCGCTCGTCGTCGCCCTCAGCGGCAGCGTCAATGCGACGGCGCTGGTGCTCGCCGGCTTGGCCCCGGTGATCTGGCTCGTCGGCGATGCGGCGTCGGGACGTGTCGAGGTGCGCGCTGCCGTCGCGGCGGCGCTGCGCATCGGTGTCTGCACGGCGGCCGTCTCGGCGTGGTGGATCGCCGGGCTCCTCGTGCAGGGCCGATACGGCATGCCGATCCTCAGCTTCACCGAGACCTATCAGGCGGTGGCGAGCGCGAGCACCCCCACCGAGGTGCTGCGCAGCCTCGGCTACTGGTTCTTCTATGGCGGCGACGCGCTCGATCCCTGGGTGGGTCCCGCCGCGCCCTACGTCGAAGAACCCGTGCTGGTCGTGCTGGGAATCGCGGTGGCGACGATCGGCCTGCTCGGACTGTTGCGACCGTTCCCCGCGCGCCGGACGGCGGTGGTGTTCGTGCTCGTCGGGTTGACGATCGGCGTGGGCGCCGCGCCACTCGACGGGTCCACGCTGTACGGCCGCTTCTTCGACACCTTCGCCAGCGACTCGACCGTGGGCCTGGCCCTGCGCTCGACCACGCGCGTCGTGCCGCTCCTCGCGCTGGGGCTGGCGTTCGGTCTGGCGTCGGCGACCGCGGCGATCGCCCACCGGCTCGCCGAGTCCCGCCCGTCGTGGCGTCCTGGCGCCCTGGTGCCGGTGGTGGTGATCGCGGCGCTCTTCGTGCAGCTGTTCCCCTGGTTCACCGGCACCGCCCTCACGCCGGCGATCCTGCGCGACGAGACGTTGCCCGCCTACGAGACGGAGCTGGCCGACTGGCTCGACGCCACCGGCGACAGCCGGGTGTACGAGCTGCCGGCGGCCGACTTCGCCAACTACCGGTGGGGCGGCACGGTCGACCCGGTGCTCCCGGGCCTCATCGACCGGCCGTACCTCGCTCGCGAGCTGGTGCCACAGGGGGGCGACGGCACCGCCGATCTGCTCAACGCGTTCGAACGCCGTTTGTCGGAGGGCTGGTTCGAGCCGGAGGCCCTGGCGCCGTTCGCTTCGCTGGTCGACGCCGGCACGATCGTGACCCGCAACGACCTCGAGTACGAGCGGTACCGGTTGGCCCGACCGGGGCCGCTCTGGACGGACGTGACGAACGCGCTCGGCGACCCCGAGCATGCGGGCCCGACGATCGCCGACGAGACGCGCATCCCGTTCATCGACGAGATCACCCTCTCGCGCCTCGGATCACCTCGCCAGTTCCCCGCCGTCGCCGCCTTCGACATCGTCCCGGCCGAACCGCTCGACGCGACGACGCGCCCGCCCCTCGTCGTCGCCGGCAGCGGCGACGGACTCGTCGACCTCGCCGGCGCGGGGCTGCTCCCGGACGATCGACCGATCGTGTACGCCGCATCGCTCCACGATCGCGCCGCGGACGGCGAGCGGGGCGCCCCGCTCGAGGCGTCGCTCGCAGACGCGTGGTGGGTGATCACCGACAGCAACCGCAAGCAGGCTCGGCGCTGGTCGACGATCGGGTCCAACCTCGGCGCCCTGGAGGGCCCGGGCGAGCTGACGACGCGCACCGATCCGGGCGACAATCGGCTCGAGGTGTTCAGTGCCGACCCGACCCTCCAGACCATCGGGGTCCACGTCGGTGAGGTCGCCGACGTGCGCGCCACCTACTACGGGAACCTCATCGCCTTCACACCCGAGGATGCGCCGTGGTTCGCGCTCGACGGCGACCCGCGGACCGCGTGGCGCGGCGCGGTCTTCGAAGGAACCGACGGACTCGCCTGGGAGGTCGAGCTCGTCGAGCCGGTCGACGCCGACCGATTCGTGCTGCTGCAGCCGACGACCGGCGCCGTCAACCGCTTCATCACCGAAGTGGAGGTCACGCTCGACGACGAGGTCTCGTTCACCGTCGCGCTCGATGACTCCTCGCGCACCGCACCCGGCCAGGTGATCGAGCTCCCCGGTGGATCGGCGTTCTCCACACTCCGCATCGAGGTGACGGGCGACAACGTCGGGCCGCTGAGCGACTACGGCGCCCAACCGGGCGTCGGACTCGCCGAGATCGCCATTCCCGGTGTCAGCGATCTCTACCTGGCGCGCGTGCCGGACCTCGCGGACGTCGCAGAGGTGGCCGGCGGCGACGTGACGGACAACCGGCTGACCTACCTCTTCACGCGACAGCGCATCGATCCTGCGACACCCAACAGGTCCTCGCCGGAAGACCGGTTGCAGCGGAGCTTCACGCTGGACGCGCCGCGCACCTTCGACCTCGTCGGGGAGGCGCGCGTGGCATCGAGCGCTCCCGAGGCCACGATCCGGCGCGAGCTCGGTGAGCACGTGTCGGTCGAGACCGACCGGCGCCTCCCCGGCAGTGTCGCAGCGCGCGGGGCGTCGGCGCTGGACGGCGACACCGGCACCGCCTGGCAGACACCGTTCAACGGCGCCACGGGCGCCACGCTCTACATGGACCACGGCAGCCCGGTCGAGACGGACACGGTCACGATCAGCTGGATCGCCGACGACCAGCACTCGACGCCGGCAGCGTTCGTGCTCACCTCCGACGACGGGACCAGCCATCTCCTCGACGATCCCACCGGTGTGCGCGAGGACGGCGACATCGTGACGGCCGAGTATCGGGTCGACGGGTTCGGATCGTCGTTGTCCACCCTGCGCATCGAGCAGGTGGCGCCGCGCACGGTGCCCGAGTACTTCTCCAAGGCCCCCCAAGAGTTGCCGGTGGCGATCGTCGAGGTCGCCCTCGGCGATGCCCCACTCGTCACCGGCCCGGCACAACTGCCCGGCGACTGCCGCGACGACCTGATCGTGCTCGACGGCTCGCCGCTGCCGGTCCGGATCGTCGGCGACCGCTCGACGGCGATCGCCGGCGGCGAGCTCGTCGTCGAACCGTGCGCGGGACCGATCGAGTTGGACGCCGGCGACCACGTGCTGCAGACCACGCCGGGGACCGATTCGGGTATCGACGTCGATCGGCTCGCGCTCGACTCCGACCCGGCACCGATCGAGAGCTCCGGAAGTGCCGTGACGATGACGGTCACCGGCACCACGGACACCAGCTTCGACGCCGTCATCGGGCCGAGCGACGGCCCGACCTGGATCACACTGCCCCAGAGCTACAACGCCGGTTGGACGGCGAGCCTCGACGGTGAGGATCTCGGCGCGCCGCTACTCGGCGACGGGTACAAGAACGGAGGGGTCGTCGATGGCGCC
>CAYGLH010000182.1:0-7305 GCA_964350535.1 uncultured Ilumatobacteraceae bacterium | reverse complement strand
GCAGTCGACCAACTACGACCGCCTCGTGATCGAGGTCGAGACCGACGGCTCGATCACCCCGTCCGAGGCGCTCGCCTCGGCCGGCGCCACGCTGCGCTCGTTGGTCGACCTGGTCGCCACGATGTCCGACGAGCCGCAGGGCCTCGAGCTCGGCGAGGTCGTCGACGCCACCGTCAGCTCGCCCGACCTCGACCTGCCGATCGAGGACCTCGACCTGTCCGAGCGCCCCAACAACTGCCTCAAGCGGGCCCAGGTCAACACGGTGGGCGAGCTGCTCACCAAGACCGAGGACGACCTGCTCAACATCACGAACTTCGGCCAGAAGAGCCTCGACGAAGTGAAGGCCAAGCTCGACGAGCGTGGCCTCACGCTCCGCGGCTGACCCGCCGATCCCAGCGAAAGACGATTGAACGATGCCCACGCCCCGCCGCTCCCGCCGTTTCGGTAGCTCTGCCGCGCACCAGCGCCTGATGATGGCCAACCTCGCCGCGTCGCTGTTCGCCGCCGAGGCGATCGACACGACCGAGGCCAAGGCCAAGCATCTCCGTCCGATCGCGGAGAAGCTGATCACCAAGGCGAAGAAGGCCCAGGAAGAGGGCCCGATGCAGGTGCACCGCATCCGTCAGATCCAGGGCTACCTCGGCGATCGTGAGATGACCTACAAGCTGGTCCACGACGTCGCCCCGCGCTACATGGATCGCAACGGCGGCTACACCCGCATCCTCAAGCTCGGCACGCGCCACGGCGACAACGCCAAGATGGCGCGCATCGAGCTGGTCTGAGCATCCCTCCGACGTTCTGATGAGGTGAGGGCCCGCCCGGCGGGCCCCGAGTTCACGAGATCGACCGGGTCCGGGGCGCTGCCGTGAGACGGAACGTGTGCTTGACCGTCGCCTACGACGGCACGGACCTGCACGGCTTCGCCGAGGCGGCCGGCGTCCCGACCGTGATGGGCGTGCTCCGTCCCGCCGTCGAACGCGTCGTGCGCGCACCTGTCGACCTGGTGGGCGCCGGTCGCACCGATGCCGGCGTGCACGCATGGGGCCAGGTGGTCACCGGGGAGATCCCGGCGGACACCGACCTCGAGCGCCTGGTCCGCTCGCTCAACCGGCTCTGTGCCCCGGCCGTGGCGGTCCGCAGCGCGTCGTGGGCCGACGCCGACTTCTCGGCCAGGTTCTCCGCGACGGCGCGGACCTACCGCTACGACGTGTGGAACGACCCGGCGCCGAACCCGCTCGTGGCGCGCACGACGTGGCACGTGCCGCACCCGCTCGACGTCGATGCGATGAACGAGGCTGCGCAGCACCTGCTGGGTGATCACGACTTCACCTCGTTCTGCCGCCGGCCGAAGCCCGGACCGGGAAAGCCCGCCCCCAGCCTCGTGCGGCGCCTGCAGATGGCCGAGTGGACCCGTGCCGAGTCCGAGCCGCGGCTGCGCTTCGAGATCACCGCGACGAGCTTCTGCCACCAGATGGTGCGCAGCATCGTCGGCACGCTCGTGGAGGTCGGCTCCGGGCGGCACCGTGCGGACGCGATCCCCGCGATGTTGGCGGCACGTGATCGCGCGGTGGCGGGCCAGGTCGCCCCGCCAACCGGATTGGTGCTGTGGGCGGTGGACTACACCGGCACGCGCTGGGACGCCTGATCGATCCGCGGCAGCAGCGCCAGTAGATCGCCGGCGGGAACCGCACGGGAGAACAGCCAACCCTGGAAGGTGGAACAGCCGAGTTCGGCCAGGCGTTTGGCCTGGTACGGCTGCTCGACCCCCTCGGCAACGCAGTCCAGGCGGAGGCTCTTGCTCAACCCGATGATCGCCGTGGTCAGGTTCGTGGCGGCCGGATCGACGTCGAGACCGGCCACGAAGCGCTGGTCGATCTTCACCCCGTCGACGGGCAGCTCGAGCAGGTGCGCAAGGCTGGAGTAGCCGGTGCCGAAGTCGTCGATCGACACCGTCGTCCCCGCGCTGCGGAGGCGGTCGAGGTTGTCGAGCGACGTGGCGCCGGGCGCCAAGAGGTCGGTCTCGGTGATCTCGATCACCAGATGGTCGGGCGGGGCCCCGATCGTCTCGCACCGCCGCAGGAAGCTGCCGGCGAAGCTGTCCTGTGCGAGCAGGCGCGGCGGGACGTTGACGTGCACCTTGATGCCGTGATGCTCGGACGACGCCAGCGTGCAGGCCAGGTCGAGCGACGACTCGAGCACCTGGTCGTCGACCGCGTCGGCGAGGCCGGCGAGATGGGCGATCGGGAAGATCTCGTCGACACCCCGCTCGGCCCGCCGCGGGCTGACCCACCGGGCGAGCGCTTCGACCGCGATCACGGTGCCGTCGGCGTGCACGATCGGCTGGAAGTACGGCTGGATCGACCCGTCCGCCAGCGCCGTGCGGAGCTGCTCGAGCTGGCGTCGACGTTCGTCGAGCGTCGTGCGGACCACGCCGTGGGGCTCGGTGTCGAGGGCCCGTTTGGCGCCGGTCATCTCGGTGGCCGCGGCGGCCAGGACGGGCGACAACGAGGTCGCATCCGGGTCGCAGGTGAACACCGTGGTGGTGGCGATCATCACCTCGTCGCGGCCGAGCCGGATCGGCATGCCGAGGGCCCGCAGCACGTCGCCGCGCAGGGCCTCCATGTCGAGCTCGGTGGCGCCGCCGACGGCGATGGCGAACTCGTCGGCGCTGAGCCGTGCGGCGATGATCCGCGGCTTGCGGATGCGGTCGAGCCGGGAGGCGACCTCGACGAGCACTTCGTCGCCGGCCGGCGCACCGTAGAGCTCGTTCAACGCCCGGAAGCGCTCGATGTCGAGGAGGAGGACGCCGAGGCCCGGGCCGTCGTCGGTCAGCATCTCCGCCGCCTCGGCGAAGCCCTTGCGGTTGAGCAGCCCGGTCAGCTCGTCGTGGTGGGCGAGGAACGTGATCCGTTGGCGGGCGTCAGCGAGCGCCGGCGAGAGCTGCGCGGTGACCACGAACCCAGCGACCAGCGGGTCGGCTTTCGAGTCGGCGACCGTGATGTCGCAGAGCACCGTCGAGCCGTCGGCGCAGACCAGCCGACCGTCGAGCTGCACCGGCATCTCGGGGGTGACCTGGCTGGCGACCGACAGGATGCGCTCGCGGTCCTCGGGATCGAGCACGTCCTGGTAGTTCGTGCCGACCAAGTCGTCCTGGTCGTACCCGAGCAACCGCGTCACCGCACCGTTGATCGACCGGACGTGGTCCTGGTCGTCGATGATCACGACCATCGCGCTCATGCTGGACATCAACGCCCGGAGCACCGCCAGGTCTGCCTGGGCGAGGTCGCGATCGCGTCGGCCGCCGTGGGCCGCACGCCCGGCTTCGGCGCGCGCGTCGGTGTCGGTGAGTTCACGCATGGTCATCAGGGTTCTGGTGCCCGCTGACCGCCTAGTCTGCCCGATTCCCGCCCGAACTGTCGACGAAAATCTCTCACGTCGTCGTGCCGCGCCGTGAGGCCGGGGCTCCGCGCGTCGGCAGTGTTGGCGCGGTCCCCGGAAGCTCGTATCATTTCACGGTTCCCGTGTGTGGGTCGGACGTCGGCCTGCGCAGCATTCGGCCGGATCGCTCGGCCGCGAATGAGTAGATCGACAGAGATTTTGTGATGGCTACGTACACACCAAAGGCAAGCAACATCGAGCGTGATTGGCACGTCGTCGACGCCGAGGGCCTCGTGCTCGGGCGTCTGTGCACCGAGGTCGCTCGCGTGCTGCGCGGCAAGCACAAGCCGATCTACGCGCCGCACATCGACACCGGCGACCACGTCATCATCGTCAACGCCGACAAGATCGTGATGACCGCCGGCAAGGCCGACCGCACCATCAAGTACCGCCACAGCGGCTACCCCGGTGGCATCAAGAGCGAGTCGTACGCCCAGTTGCACGGCCGCAAGCCGGCCGAGGCGGTGCGCCAGTCCGTCCGCGGCATGCTGCCGAAGGGCCCCCTCGGCCGTCAGCAGCTCACCAAGCTCAACGTGTACGCCGGGCCGGACCACCCGCACGCCGCCCAGAACCCCACCCCGCTCGACATCGCGTCGGCGAAGGCCCGCTGACCACAGCACGACCCGGTTTCGAAGGACACGACATGCCCACCGCTCCGCTCACCCAGACCACCGGCCGTCGCAAGGAGGCCGTGGCCCGCGCCCAGCTCCGTCCGGGCACCGGCCAGTTCTCCATCAACGGCAAGTCGCTCGAGGAGTATTTCCCGACCGCCGCCTCGCGGATGGTCGTCGCCGCCCCGCTCGACGTCACCGAGACGCGCGAGTCGTACGACGTCACCGCCACCATCTTCGGCGGCGGTGTCAGCGGTCAGGCCGGCGCCCTGCGCATGGCGATCGCCCGGTCGCTCGCCGAGATCAACCCCGAGAGCCGTACGGCGCTCAAGCAGGCCGGCCTCCTCACCCGCGACCCGCGGAAGAAGGAGAGCAAGAAGTACGGCCTCAAGAAGGCCCGCAAGGCGCCGCAGTTCACCAAGCGCTGATCGGTGGGATGCCCGACGGCTCCCAGGGCGTTCCGGTGACGGGACGATGAAGTTCGGCACCGACGGCGTCCGCGGTGTCGCGGGCGTCGACCTCACCACTGCGTTCGCGCAGCGACTGGGCCGCGCCGCGGCACGCGTGCTCGCACCACCCGGGGCCGAGGCCCCGTCCCTCGTGATCGTCGGTGGCGATACGCGCGAGTCGACCCCGGAGCTCGTCGCCGCACTGGCCGCGGGCTTCGCCGCGGAGGGCATCGCGGTCGAGGACCTCGGCGTCGTCCCCACCCCCGTGGTCGCGTTCGAGGCGCAACGCCTCGGCGCGCTCGGCGCGATGGTGTCGGCCTCGCACAACCCCTACCAGGACAACGGCATCAAGCTGTTCGCCCGAGGCGGTACGAAGCTGTCCGACGCCGTGCAAGCCGACATCGAGGCCGTGCTCGAGCAGCTCGATTCCGGTGACGAGCCGCCGGGCGTGGCTCCGACGTCCGTCGACCCGGCGCCGTCGCGCGGGGCGTATCGCGACCATGTGCTGGCGATGCTCGAGACGCGCCGCCTCGACGACCTCACCGTCGTCCTCGACGTGGCCCACGGTGCGGCCCACGAGGTCGGACCCGACGTGCTGCGCGCCGCCGGCGCCGACCTGCACGTCATCAACGACGCGCCCGACGGACGCAACATCAACGACGGATGTGGCGCCACCGCCCCTGCGGCATTGGCCGACGCGGTCACCGGCCTCGGCGCCGACCTCGGCGTCGCCCTCGACGGTGACGCCGACCGGCTGATCGCCGTCGACCACCGCGGCCGCATCATCGACGGTGATCACATCATCGCCATTTGCGCCGCCGACCTCCGCGAACGAGGCCGTCTGCGCGATGACACCGTGGTCGTCACCGTGATGTCGAACCTCGGGTTCCGGCTGGCGATGGAACGCGACGGCATCCACGTGGTCGAGACGCCGGTCGGCGATCGGTATGTGCTCGAGGCGCTGGCCGACGGCGGCTACTCGCTCGGCGGGGAGCAGAGCGGGCACGTCATCTTCGCCGACGCCGCGACGACGGGCGACGGCGTGCTCACCGCCCTCGTGCTGCTCGACATCGTGGCCCGCCGCGGCCGGCTCGCCGATCTCGCCGCATCCGCGATGACGTCATTGCCGCAGGTGCTGGTGAACGTCCCGCTCGCGGTGCGCGTGCCCGACGCCGCCGAACGGCTTGCCGACGTCATCGCCCCGCTCGAGGCCGAGTTGGGCGCCACGGGCAGGATCCTCGTCCGTTCGAGCGGCACCGAGCCGTTGCTGCGGATCATGGTCGAGGCGGCGACCCACGACCTCGCCGAGTCGTCCGCGACGAGCCTCGCCGCCGCCGCCACCGCCCGATTCGCGTGACGCCGACCTGTCACATCGGGGTCTGACACCTTTGTGACAGGTGGGGCGCAGCGACGGACCCGGTCTGCTCGGGCTCGGTAGGCTCGTTGGCCATGTGCGGCATCATCGGCGTCGTCAGTCGACCTCCGTCCCGCCCGACCCCCGCAAGCGCCGAGGTGCTGCAGCATCTCGATGCCGCGGTCGCCGCGATCGGCGACGTCGCCGGGGTCACGGAGGCCGTCGCGACGGCCAACGAGCTGTTGCGTGGCGTTCCCGGGGTCCTGGCGCTGGTCGCCGACGCCGAGCTGGCGCCGGCGATGGTCTCGCGACTCGACCAACTCGACGCCTGGGCCGACGAGATGGAGCGCGACCTCGAGACCGACGACGCCGGGATCGACGCCGATGCGCTCGAGCGTTCCAACGCCGAGCTGATCGACCTGCGCGACGTGGTGTGGGCGATCCGCCGTGACCGCCTCGACACCTGGCGGGCAGTGCGCACCCTGGCCGGTCCGGCTGCTGCCGAGTCGGCCGTCGCCGGATACCTCGCGGTGCACCAGGCGCTGGCCGCCATCGACCGCCTCGAGGTGCGCGGGCGCGACTCGGCGGGGATCCACCTGTTCGTGTGGGACCACGGCCTCGGCGACGAGGAACTGCGGGCGCTCACCGAGGACCGCTGCGACGATCCGTTGTTCCGGTCGGGTGCGGTGGTCGTCGCCGACGACGGTCCCGTGTCGATCGTCTACAAGGCCGCCGCGGAGATCGGAGAGCTCGGCGACAACACCGCGGCGATCCGCAAGGAGGTGGCCGCCGATCGACTGCTGCGGCGGGCGCTCGAGTCCGCCACGGCGCGCGTCGCGGTGCTCGGCCATACGCGCTGGGCCAGCGTCGGCACGATCAGCGAGCCGAACACCCACCCGCTCAACTCCCTCGAGTCGGAGACGCCTGGCGGGCCGCGTCCGTACGTGGTGGGTGCGCTCAACGGTGACGTCGACAACCACGTCGATCTCCGGGCCGCCGACGAGCTCCGGCTCCCGACCGCGATCACGACCGACGCCAAGGTGATCCCGACGCTCGTGTGTCGGCGCCTCCTCGAAGGGGCTCCCACGTTCGAGGCGTTCCGGCGCACCGTCGCCTCCTTCGACGGCTCGGTGGCGATCGGCACCGCCGCCGCCGATGCGCCGAACTCGCTGCTGCTCGCCCTGCGGGGGAGCGGCCAGGGGCTGTTCATCGGTCTCGGCGACGACTGCTACATCGTGGCCAGCGAGCCGTACGGCGTGGTCGAGGAGACGGCGCGCTACGTCCGCATGGACGGCGAGCGCGGCGGCGAGATCGTGGTGCTCGACGGCGACCTGGCGGGCACGCTCGAGGGCATCGGCCGCTTCGCCTACGACGGCGGGCCGATCCCGGTCGGCGATGACGATGTCGTGCGCGCCGAGGTGACCACCCGCGACATCGACCGCGGCGAGGCATC
>CAYGLH010000181.1:0-7309 GCA_964350535.1 uncultured Ilumatobacteraceae bacterium | reverse complement strand
AGCGGCCGCAGCCGCGCATCGACCTCCGACAGCTGCGGCACGCGATCGCCGGGAAGTCCGAGCCGCTCCCGCGACTCGAGCACGCCGGACGCAGCGTGCTCCTCCCATGCGGGGCCCATCGCGTCGGCGACGACGGCCCACGTCTCGTGTTCCACGGCGAGGTAGTCGATGTCGCGCGGTGCCGCGTCGACACCGGCGGCGAGGGCCGCGATGTGCTCGCGCCGACGCCAGTAGTCGCGCGGGGGTTCGCCATCGAGACCCCCCGCCAGCGGACGCTGGGCGTCGGCCATTCCCCCACTCTCGCGCACCGTGCGGGCCTCGCGCGCGCGGCAACCTGTCGCGTCGGGGTCTGACACCTTTGTGACAGGTCAGGGGGAGCGGTCGCCGAGGAAGGTGAGCACGGCGAGGACGCGACGGTGGGCGTGGTCCTCCCGGTCGAGATCGAGCTTCATGAACACGTTGGAGATGTGCTTCTCCACGGCGCCCAGCGACACCACGAGGCGGTCGGCGATGCCCTGGTTCGACAATCCCTCGGCCATCAGGCCCAGCACCTCGCGCTCGCGCGGCGTCAACCGGTCGAGCTCGGTCGAGCGGGCGGTCCGCCCGAGCAGCTGCGACACGACCTCGGCATCGACCGCGCTCCCGCCCGCGGCGACCCTGCGGACGGCGGCGACGAAGTCCTCGACGTCGACCACGCGGTCTTTCAACAGGTAGCCGACCCCCGTGGTGTCGCCGCTCAGCAGGTCGGTGGCGTAGCGCTCCTCGACGTACTGCGACAGCACCAGCACCGCGACGCCGGGGTGGTCGCGGCGGATCGCCAACGCTGCACGGATGCCTTCGTCCGTGTGCGTGGGCGGCATCCGCACATCGATGATCGCCAGCTCCGGCCGGTGCTCGGTCACGGCGTCGAGCAGTGCGCCGCCGTCGCCGACGGCGGCGACGACGTCGCAGCCGGCGTCCTCCAGCAGGCGCACCACCCCGTCGCGCAGGAGCACCGAGTCGTCGGCGACGACGGTGCGGAGGCGATGCTCAGCCATCGCTGTCGCCCGGTCGGTCGGGGTCAGGGGTACGGGCGTGCACGGTCGGATTCTTGCCGCGCAGCGGCAACGCGGCCACCAGCGTGGTCGGGCCACCCTCGGGTGAGAGCAGTTCGAAACGACCGTCGAGGCCCTCGACCCGGGCGCGCATCCCGACCAGGCCGCTCCCCCGGGTCGGGTCGGCGCCGCCCCGCCCGTCGTCGTGGACGGTGATCCGCAACAGCTCAGACCCCTCGACCTCGTCGACGCGCACCGACGCGACGCGGGCCCCGGAGTGCTTGAGGATGTTGGTCACGGCCTCGCTCGCCACGTAGTAGGCGGTGGTGGCGACGTCGTCGGGCAGGTCGGCGCGGGCCTCGACTTCCACCGAGATCGGGATCGACGACCCGGCGACGACGGACGACAGCGCGGCGTCGAGGCCACGGTCGTCGAGCACCGACGGGTGGAGGCCACGGCCGATGAGCCGCAGCTCGCCGATCGAGCCGCGCAGCTTGTCGCGCGCCTCACCGAGCAGTTCCGTGGCGGTCTCGGGGTCGTCGGTGACCCGGGCCTGGGCCCGGGCGATGTCGATCCCGATGGCCACGAGTTGTTGCTGCACCCCGTCGTGCAGGTTGCGCTCGATCCTGCGACGCTCGGCGTCGACGGCATCGAGGATCTGCTGACGCTGGGTCGACAGCTCCTCCACCCGCTCGGCGAGGATCGCCGCATCGTCCGGGCCGATGAACCAGCGGACGTAGGAGTGGGTGATCTTGGCCACCGCCGGCGTGGCGCGGGCGGCGGCTCCGGACAGCAGCACGGCGAGGATGATGCCGCCGATCACACCGGCAACACCGGGACCGGCGGCGAAGAGGAATCGGGTGACGACGCCCCAGAGGAGCCAGCCGAGGGCCAGGAACACCGGCCCGACGACGACGCCGCTGGCGATGAAGCCGATGTGTCGCCACCGCACCGGGTCGGTCAGACACGTGCGGAAGCTGCTCCAGAACCCGCCCGTGCCCGTCGCCAGCGTCGGGGGCGGGATCTGCTCGCCGACCCATCCGGCCCGGCGGCGCTCGACGCCGACGAACCATTCGGCGAGGGCGAAGACGGCGGGCACCAGCAACAACCCGATGAAGACGAACCCCAGGCCGAAGGCGATCCCGGCCGCCGCCACGAGCAGGGCGAACGCGACCGGCCAGGCGATGCCGCCGACGAGCAAGTAGGCGAACGCCACCCACGTCTTCGACTCGATCACCGGGCGCAGCCACCACTCGGCGGCCTCGGTCGGGCTCTCGAACGGCCACGACCAGCCGCCGGCGGGCCCATCCGAGTCGTCCGGCGTCGTGCCGGGCGGCGGGTCGTCGTGATCGGGCGCAGGTGATCGGCCGGGAGTGCCGGGTGGCGGGATGGGCGGACCGGACGGTGCCGCCCACCCACCTTCAGCCCGGTCGTTCACCGAGCCATCTTCGCGCCGTGCGGCGCCGGTGGTGTCGACCGCCATCAGACCGCTCCTCGCAGCGTGACGGCAGGCGTCTGCCTGGTGACCTGCCGAGACATCATCGCGCCCAGTAGCAGCGATCCGCCGACGACGGCCGCCGCGGCGACCGGGATCGCCCCGGTGGCGAACACGAGGCCGATCTCGACGGCGTCGGCCGCCTCGAAGGCGGAGACGAGGCCGACCGACCCGACGTATCCGAGGCCGACGCCGATGGCGATGGCCAGTGCGGCGATCGGCAGGAGCTCGGTGACGACGGCTCGGAGCACATCGCGCCGGCGGCCACCCAGCGCTCGCATGGTGGCGAACGCGTAGCGTCGTTCGAACACGTTGACGGCGAGGACCGACCCCACCGCCAGCGTGGCGACGCCGACGATCACCAGACCGATCGCCCCGAAGATGTAGACGATCAGATCTCGGGCACCCTCGTCCGAGGTGCCGTCGTCGAGCTGGGTCACCTCGGCCACCGGCACGCCCAGCTCGGACACTGCCGAGGCGGTGATCACGTCGTCGCTGAACACGAGGTTCGACATGCCGGGTGCACCCAGCTCGGCAGCGAGCGCGGCCTGGTCGGTGAACACGTACCGCCCGCGCGACGGGTGGAACCCGACGACCTCGCGGCTCGAGGTGCCCGAGGCGAGCTCCAGGTCGACGAGCTCGCCGAGCTCCACGCCCGCTCGCTGTGCGAACCCGGTGGAGACGACGATCTCGTCGCCGTCGCGATACCAGCGTCCCTCGTCCACGGTCCTGTCGACCATCGTCGAGGTCGGCACCATGCCGTACACGTCCATCTCCCAGTCGTCGATCTCGCCGATCGTCATCACGCCGGCTTCGGTCGATCCGGTGTCGGCGGCCACATCGGCATCGATCGTGAGCGCACCGTCGGGCGTGCTCACCATCGACGACCACTCCCAGTGCGCGTACTCGGCGTCGTTGAACGAGTTCACCGTCGTCGCCAGCGTGGCGACGATCAGCAGGGCGCCCACCGCAGCACTGAGCTGGGCCACCATGGTTGCGGTACCGGCGCGCCGGTGCACTGCGTTGCGCAGCGCCAACCGGCCGAACAGACCGCCGGTCGGTACGTGGGCCAGGACACGCTCGGAGCGACGGCGACCGAAAGGCGTGGCGTCGCGGTCGCGCAGCGCCTCGGCGAGTGGCTGCTTCGTGATCCGGCGCGCCGCGCGCCCGGCGACCAGCCGGGCGCCGACCAGGGCGAAGGCTGCGCTCCCGATCATCACGGGCACCGACACGGCGAACCCCGGAGTGAGCCCCAGGGTCTCGTCGAGCACGATGCGGGCCAAGAGGTTCGACACGGCGATGCCCAACGGGACGCCGAGCACCACTGCCGCCGCGGCGATGCCGAGCGCGAGGCGGCGGAGCCGGCGCCGGAGGGCGCGCCGACGGCCGCCCAGCGCCCGCATCACAGCGATCTCGCGCGTCCGCTCGGTGACCAGCGTGGTGGTGGTCGAGGCGAGCAGGACGAGCGCGACGAGCCCGGCGACGATGCCGAGCAGCCCGATCATCAGGCTGACCTCGGCGATGTCGCCCTCCACCGGATGCTCGTCGCCAGGCAGGGTGACGGGGAACGTGGTCATCGTGATGTCGTCGGCGGCGAGCGCCGAGCGCAGTGCCGCGACGGCATCGTCGAGGGCGTCGGCGTCGGTCGAACCCGTGTGGGCCACGATGCGGTTGACGCCCTCGACGCCGCTGATCGACCGGGCGGTGGTCAGTGTGGAGAACGCGAGTGCCTCGCCTTCCCACGCCGACGTCCCCCCGATGCCGACGACGGTCAGGCTGACGGGTTCGCCGCCGGGGGTGGTGGCGCTCACGACGTCGCCGAGCTCGGCGAGGCCGTCGGTGACCAACACCTCGTCGGCGGCGGTCGGCAGGCGCCCCTCATCGGCGCCCACGACGTCGATCCGCTGGTCGGCGGTGTCGACACCGAGCACGGTGAGGGTTGCGCCGTCGGCGGTTGCCACCGCCGTTCGGATCTGCCCGTCGATCCCCACGATCCCGTCGACCGCGTCGAGGGCGCCGACGGCGACGTCGCCGGTGTCGGTGACGTCGACGGTGACCTGCGCGATCTGGTCGTCCTGGGCGGCAGCGCGCAGCGAGCTGGTGGCCACGTCGGGCACCGCGAGGACGCCCATCGCGCCGAGCGCGAGCGTCAGTGCGAAGACGCTGGCGAGGATCCGTGCGGGCGCTCGCCGCACGGTCCGGACGATCCCGCGCATCATGCACCGTCCCCGGCGGCCGAGCCGACGAGCACGCGGTCGGTGTCGACGAGAGGAGCATCGGGCCGGTTCGGTGTGGCGTTCCCGTCCCGCCCGGTCTGCGAGAGGCTCGTTCCGCCGCGGTGGCCGTTGACGACGACATCGGCGACGCGACCATCGAGCATCGTGACCGTGCGATCCGCGCGCGCCGCCATGTCGAGGTCGTGGGTGATCATCAGCACGGTCGTGCCGTCGGTGGCCAACGACGCCAGCAGCTCGAACACGGCGTGCCCGGACGCCTGGTCCAGGCTGCCGGTCGGCTCGTCCGCCACGATCAGCGACGGCCGGGTGACGATCGCCCTGGCCACGGCGACGCGCTGCTGCTCGCCACCGCTGAGTTGCGCCGGCAGGCGCTTGCGCTTGCCGTCCAGGCCGACACGCCCGAGCGCCTCGCGGGCACGCGCGCGTCGCTCCCGACGGCGCACCTTGCGGTCGGCCAGTTCGAGTGCCATCTCGACGTTCTCGACGGCGGTCAGCGTCGGGAGCAGATGGAAGTTCTGGAAGACGACACCGACCCCGCCGCCGCGCCAGCGCGCCAGCTTGTCCTCCGAGAGCTGATCGATGCGCACGCCGTCGACGAGCACCGAGCCGGCGTTCGGACGGTCGATGCCGGCGATGATCGCCCCGAGCGTCGACTTGCCCGAACCGGACGGCCCGACGACCGCGGCGAACTCGCCGCGACCGAACTGCACCGTCGCACGGTCGAGTCCGAGCTGGGCGCTGTCGCCGCGACCCCAGGTGCGGGTGACGTCACGGAGGTCGATCAGCGGGGAGCCGTTCCGCGCGGCAGCACCGGCCGAGGGCGGCGGGAGCGGAGAAGTGTGAGAGGTCAGGTCCATGCATCGATCGTGCACAGGATGAAGGCGTTGGATGAATGGAGTGCGCTGGCGGATCGGAGGTGGGGAGAACCCCACCGTCGCCGCCATGATGAAGCCATGGCCCGTCTGTTCGTCGCCGTGTGGCCCCCCGACGAGGTCGCCGAGACGCTGCGCGCACTGCGCCGCAAAGACGAACGCGGTGTGCGCTTCGTGCCGCCGGAGAGCTGGCACATCACCCTGCGGTTCCTCGGCGATGCGGACCCCGACGAGGTCGCCGCGGCGCTCGAGCACGGCCGCTACGAGCGGACGACGGCGGAACTCGGGCCCGGGGTCGATGTGCTGAAGGGCCATTCGGTGGTGGTACCGGTGCGCGGCGTCGACCGCCTCGCATCGGAGGTCGCCCGGACGACACGTGAGCTGGGCAGCGAGGCGCCGCGCGCACGGTTCGTCGGCCACCTCACACTCGCCAGGATGAAGCGCCACGCCCGTCCGCCAGCCGTGACGGGCGCCCACGTCCAGGATGCGTTCGAGGTCACCGAGATCGCCCTCGTGCAGAGCACCCTCAAGTCGACCGGCGCGGTCTACGACACGCTGGCGACCTACGCCACGCGGTGACGGTGAGCGCCGCCGGCGTCGACCGCGTTCAGGA
Source organism: uncultured Ilumatobacteraceae bacterium (assembly GCA_964350535.1). Classification (GTDB taxonomy): domain Bacteria; phylum Actinomycetota; class Acidimicrobiia; order Acidimicrobiales; family Ilumatobacteraceae; genus CAYGLH01. The sequence goes on along the minus strand of CAYGLH010000181.1, from coordinate 1,058 downwards.
GAGGTCGGAGGCGAACACGTCGCCGTCGGAGAACGCCAGCACGGTCGTGCCGTTGCGCGTCGCGTAGGTGGGACCCGCGGTGTCCGGGTCGACCGCCGGCAACTCCTCCAGCATCCACCGCCAGTCGGGGGACACCGCGAGCACCCAGCGGGACACCCCGTCGTCGGTCCACCGCTCGATGACCACCGCATCGCTCGTGGTCTGCGGCGATCCGACCACGCCGCCGCCGGCCGGGAGATCGACCTCGACGAGCTCGGGCGCGTCGTCCGACCCGGCGAGGAGGAAGAGCCGGGTCTGCGGCTGGGCCTCCGACGACTCGGGAACTGACTCGAGCACCGCCGCCACCCGCCCGTTCAGGACGACCAACGACGAGATCCAGTGGTCCTCCGGAATCGGAACGGCCTCCCAGGTGGCGCCGTCGACGGAGAACTCGACCGCCTCACCCGACAGGGCATAGAAGCCGTCCTCGGCGGCCACGGTCGACCACCACCGGCCGGTCGCCGATGTCGGCGGTGAGGCACCGTCGCCCCACGATCCGGAGATCGCCGCAGACCCCGTGCGGTCACGGCCGGTGAGGTGCGCCACCAACTCGGGGCCTGCACCCATCTCCTCCCACGTCACGGTGAACCGCTCGCCCGTCACACCGTCGCCGCTCGTGACCGTGAGCCCGTCGCCGTCGAACTCCGTCGAGAACCCGTTGTCGAGCAGGTCGGCCGGCACGAACTCGTCGATGCGCGGCTCGATCATCTGCTCGACCTGGACGATCCATCGGTCGCCGTGGAGCGACAGCGACTGCGCCCAGACGTAGTAGTCGAACGACGGCGGCAACTGCGTCGGCGGCGCCGCATCGTCGATCTCGACGACCTCCCAGTCGACGAGGTCGGTCGTGGATGCGAGGAGGACCGGCTGGGCCATCGTCTCGTCCGGCGCCTGTGGGATCGGCGAGACGAGCAGCGCCAAGCGGTCGCCGGTGCTCGCTGCGACGCCGCTCGGCTGGAAGCCGTCGTACGGCACCTCCGCCGCAGACGCGTCCCACCGCTGCCGGTCGGCCATGTCCA
>CAYGLH010000180.1:0-7325 GCA_964350535.1 uncultured Ilumatobacteraceae bacterium | reverse complement strand
CTGGTGCCGCCGCGCCCGGCCACCCTGACCCGGATCGCCGGTCGGCCTCCCGGTCCGCCGATCCGCGTGAACCCGCCGTACGCCCGTTGCCCCGGCCGCGTCTCACAGATCCGCGCCGGCGTGACGCTCTGGTAGTAGCACGACCCCGCCTCGATGGCGTCGGCCGCGCCCGGCAAGGCGACGGCGCCGAGCGCGGCACCTGCCGCAGCTCCGGCGAGCAGCGCCCGCCGGCCGATGCGCGCCGGATCGGCGGGGAGCGGAGAGAGCGCGCCGGCAGTCGCCGAGGCGGAACTGGCGGGGGTGTCGTCGAGGATCATGTCGAGTGCCGATCTTAGAAGTCCGCGCGCCGCGCACGCGAGACCTCGTACGTCGCCAATGCAGCGGCGGCGGACACGTTCAAAGAGCTCACCCCACCGTGCATCGGGATCGACGCCACCGCATCGCAGCGTTTGCGCACCAACCGGGACAGCCCTTCGCCCTCGGCCCCGAGCACCAGGCAGATCGGATCGGTGGCGAGGTCGCCGAGGTCGTAGATCGATCGGTCGGCGTCGTCGTCGAGGCCGACGACCCAGACACGGTGGTCCTGCAGTTGCCCGATCACCGTTGGCAGGCCGGGCACGAGCGCCATCGGCACGTACTCGACGGCCCCCGCCGACGCCTTCGTGACGGTCGGCGTGACGTGCACGGAGCGATGCTTCGGCAGGAGGAGGCCCGTCACCCCGGCACCGTCGCAGCAGCGGATGATCGCACCGAGGTTGCCCGGGTCGGTCACACCGTCGACGGCGACGAGGAACGGCACCGCCCCGTTCGCAGGGCGGATCAACTCGGCCAGGTCGGCCTCACCGATCTCACCGGCATGGGCGAGCACCCCTTGGGGCGCGTCGGTGCGCGCCTCGCGTTCGAGCTTGGTGCGACCGACGTAGGACACGGGGATGCGACGAGCGCCGGCGATCTCGACGATGTCGGCAACGCCGGGATCACCCTCCAACTCGGAGGCGATCCAGACGTCGTGCACCGACCGCCGCTCGGCGATGAGCAGCTCGCGCACCGCTTGACGTCCTTCGACCTGTCGACCGCCGAGTCCGCGCTCGGCCCCGCGCGACCCGCCGCCGCCCGATCCACCGCCGCCCGGCTTGCTGCGCCCTCGCCCGGTCGGGGCGCCGCCTGAGCGACCACCCGCCGAGGCTCCGGAGGAACCCCGGACGCGTCCGCTCGACGGGCGACCGCCGCGGCGCTGATCCGTGCGACGATCGCGCCCGCGTCCACGCGGTTTGCTCATCGTTCTTCCTCCACCGGTCGCCAGATCAGCGCGGACGCGAAGCAGGCCACGCCCTCGCCCCGACCGAGCGCCCCCAGTCGTTCGGCACGGTTGCCCTTCACCGTGACGGGCGCGCCGACGGCGGCGCCGAGCCGTGTCTGCATCTCGTCGCGTCGCGGCGCGAGGCGCGGCTGTTCGCAGATGACCGAGCAGTCGACGTTGGAGATGTGCCACCCCCCGTCGGCGAGCAGGGTGGCGACGTGCTGCAGCAGCGCGATCGAGTCGGCACCCGCGAAGCGTTCATCGGTGTCCGGGAAATGCTGACCGATGTCGCCGAGTCCGGCGGCGCCCAGCAAGGCGTCGGCGGCGGCGTGGGCGACCGCGTCGGCGTCGCTGTGCCCGACGAGCCCCGGCACGCCGTCGAACGTGCACCCGCCCAACACCATCGGTCGGTCGGGGTCGTCGCTCACCCGGTGGATGTCGAAGCCCTGCCCGACGCGCAGCTCGGGAAAGGCCGCCCCGCTCACGGCGCGTCCGCCTCGTCACCGGTGGACGGGTCGCCGGAGGCCACCCGCCGCGCCCAGTCCAGGTCGTCGGGTCGGGTGATCTTGCGGTTCAGTTCCTCGCCGGCGACCACGACGACACGGCCGCCGCGCCCCTCGACCAGCGCTGCGTCGTCGGTGGCCTCCGACGACGCGGCGTGCGCATCGCGCAGGGTCGCGGCGACGAAGGCTTGCGGGGTCTGCACGGCGACCAGTGTGGCGCGGTCGGGCGTGGCCACGACGGCACCGTCGGCGACGACCTTGATGGTGTCGGTCACCGCGAGGCCCGGCACGGCGCCATCGGCACCGGCGCGGACGGCGTCGATCACCTGCCGGTAGAGGTCGCCGGTGGCGAACGGTCGGGCGGCGTCGTGGACGCAGATGATGTCGGCCTCGGGCGGGACGGCGGCGAGCCCGGCGCGCACCGAGTCGCTGCGCGTCGCCCCGCCCGCGACGCCACCCTCGCGGGCGACGTCCTCAGCGGGCACCACCACCACGACACCGTCGCTGACCTCGGCCGCCACGGCCCGCGATCGGTCGATGATCCGGTGGTCGCCGATGCGCTCGTATTGCTTGGGAGCGCCGAACCGTCGACCCGTGCCACCGGCGACGATGATCGTCCACACCTGTCGGGCACCGGACACGCCGCCCGAGGCTACTAGTGTGACGCTCGTCATGGCTCATGAAGACACGCTCGCGCGCACCGATTTCTTCGCCGATGCCGATCCGGACGCGCTCGGCCGGCTCGCTGCCGCCGGCCGTGAGAACCACCTGATCAGAGGTGACGTCCTGTTCAACGAGGGCGACCCGCCCGAGGAGCTCTACCTCGTGTTGCGCGGTCGGATCGCGATCGCCATCGCCAACCCGATCGATCGTCGCGAGAGCGTCGTCGCCCTGATGGAGACCGACGACCTGTTCGGCGAGATGGGCATGCTCGACGGCGGCCCCCGCTCGGCGCTCGCCCGGGCGCTCGAACCGAGCACCGTGTTGTCGATCCCGTACGACCCGATCCTCAAGCTGTTCGACGACAACCCGCGCCTGCTCTGGAACGTGACCCGTCTGCTGGCACAGCGGATCAGGGTGACCGACGAGGCGCTGGCCGACTCGGTGTTCCTCGACGTCACCGGCCGCACCGCCAAGCGCCTGCTCGAACTGGCCAACGGGTCCGACAGCTTCACCCTGCCGGTCACCCAGGAGGAGCTGGCCGGCATGGTCGGCGCGTCGCGCGAGCGGGTCAACAAGGCGATCGCCAGCTTCATCCGGCTGGGCTGGCTGGAGCAGCACGACCGCACGTACCGCATCACCCAGCGCGACCGGCTCGAGCTCCGCGCCCGCTGACGAACCCGTAACATATTGACGTTCATCGATTCACGGGGTAACGTATCGATCATCATCGATACATGAGTCAGCCCGAAAGGACCCAACGATGCGCCTCCAACTCGCCCTCAACGTCGCCGACCTCGACACGGCGATCGACTTCTACTCCACGATGTTCGCCACCGAGCCGGCGAAGCGCCGAGAGGGGTACGCCAACTTCGTGGTCGAGAACCCGCCGCTCAAGCTCGTGCTGTTCGAGACCGCCGACGCCCCGGCCGGCGACGGGTTCGTGCACCTGAACCACCTCGGCGTCGAGACCGAATCGGCCGACGAGGTGGTCGCCGCCGAGTCCCGCCTCGCCACGGGCGGGCTGAGCACCACCGGCGTCGACGACACCCAGTGCTGCTATGCCGAGAAGACCGAGACGTGGGTCACCTCCCCCGAGGGCGCCCGGTGGGAGTGGTACGTGAAGACCGGCGACAGCGAGGTGCTGCAGAACACACCGGTCGCCGCCGGCACCGCACCGACCTGCTGCACCTGACCTGAGCCCACCCTCCGAGCGGCGATGAGCGGCGCGACCCCGGTCGGGGTCCGGTCGCTCATCGCCCAGACGGAGCGGATCGGTACTGTCCGGTCATGGCTCGCGAGGGGAACTTCCAGGGACACATCGCCGACACGGTGGCGCAGTCGACGCCGCACTGGCCGCCACCACCCCGGCCGCCCGAGCGGGCACCGAACCTGCTGGTCGTCGTGCTCGACGACGTCGGGTTCGCCGACTTCGGCTGCTACGGCTCGGAGATCGACACGCCGACGATCGACCGGCTGGCCGCCGAGGGCGTGCGCTACACCGGGTTCCACACCACCGCGATGTGCTCCACCACGCGGGCGGCCCTCCTCACGGGCCGCAACCATCACGCCGTGGGGATGGGGTGCCTCGCCAACTTCGACAGCGGGTTCCCGGGCTACCGGGGCAAGATCGCCGCCGACGTCCCGACGCTCGCCGAGGTGCTGCGCCCACACGGCTACCGCAACTACATGGTGGGGAAGTGGCACGTCACCAACCTCACCGAAACGGGGCCGACCGGCCCGTTCGACGGGTGGCCGCTCGGCCGCGGGTTCGACCGGTACTACGGGTTCCTCGACGCGGAGACGGACCAGTACTCGCCCGAGCTCGTCCGCGACAACAGCCACATCACGCCGCCCGGCACCCACGCCGACGGCTACCACCTCACCGCGGACCTGGTGGACCAAGCGATCGGATTCCTCGCCGGTCATCGCGCCGGCATCCCCGACGTGCCGTGGTTCATGTTGCTCGCCCCCGGCGCGTGTCACGCGCCGCACCAGGCACCGCGAGACCTGATCGACAAGTACGACGATGTGTTCACCAAGGGGTGGGACCGCACCCGCGACGATCGCCTCGCCCGCCAGCTCGAGATGGGCGTGGTGCCGGCCGGCACCGAGCTGCCGCCGCGCAACCAGGGCGTCCGCGCCTGGGACGAGCACGACGCCGGCGAGCACCGCGTGTTCGCCCGCCTCGCCGGGGCGTACGCCGCCATGCTCGAGCACTTCGACGGCCACCTCGCACGCCTGATCGGCCACCTCGAGGCGACCGGCGCGCTCGACGACACCGTGGTCGTCGTGCTCAGCGACAACGGAGCCAGCCAAGAGGGTGGCCCGCTCGGCTTCGTCAACGCGATGGGCCCGTTCAACGGCGTGGCCGAACCGATCGAGGACAAGCTCGCCCGCATCGACGACATCGGCGGTCCGGACACCCACAGCAACTTCCCGCACGGCTGGGCGATGGCGTCGAACACACCGCTGAAGCGCTACAAGCAGAACACCCACGGCGGCGGGATCCGTGACCCACTCATCGTGCGGATGCCCACACGCGGCCGGGCGTCCGACGGCGGCGGCCTGCGCCACCAGTTCTGCCACGTCGCCGACCTCGCCCCGACGCTGCTCGACCTGATCGGGATCGAGCCGCCCGGCGGGATGCAAGGGGTGAGCTTCGCGGCGACGCTCGACGACGCGGCCGCCCGGTCCGGGAAGTCCGCCCAGTACTTCGAGATGTTCGGCCACCGCGGCATCTGGGTCGACGGCTGGAAAGCGGTGGCCTACCACCCGCCGTACACCCCCTTCGACGACGACGTCTGGGAGCTGTACCACCTCGACGACGACTTCGCCGAGAACCACGACCTCGCAGCCTCCGAACCCGACCGGCTCGCCGAGCTGCAGACCCGCTGGTGGGACGAGGCAGCAGCGAACCAGGTGCTGCCACTCGACGACCGCTTCGGCGAACGCTTCGCCGAGAACGCCGCCCGCTTCCAGGGCGACCGCCGAACCTACGAGTTCTGGGCCGGGATGGGCCATGTGCCCACCGACGTCGCCCCCGACCTGCGCAGCCGGAGCTACACGATCACCGCGACCGTCGACATCCCCGACGACGGCGCCGAGGGGGTACTGATCGCGCACGGCGACGCCACCTCCGGCTACTCGCTGTTCGTGCGCGACGGGCGTCTCGTCCACGACCTCAACATCGGCGGCACCCATCAGCTCGTGACCTCCGACCGGCAGGTCCCGAGCGGTCGCCGCGAGCTGGGGTTCCAGATGCGCCGCGGCGCAGCGCTCGGCGCCGGCGCGCCGGGCACCGGCACGCTGCTGATCGACGGTGCGGCCTGCGGGTCGATGACGACGACCGACATCTTCTGGCTGCTCATCTCCTGGTCGGGCCTCGACATCGGCCTCGATCGCGGCACGACGGTGCACGACTACGACGGCAGTGGGCGCTTCGTCGGTCCGTTCGCCTTCACGGGCCGGCTGATCAAGGTCCGGGTCGACCTCGACGACGACCAAGAGCTCGACCACGAGGCGGCCGGCAGCGCCGAACTGTCTCGTGAGTGATCTTTCTTGAGTCGAGGGTTGTCAGCATTGGTGAGGAGGATTATGATCGTGAATGTGTAGAGAGGCGAGCACCCTCTCCGCACACCATCACGATCACCATCCATCCCGTTCGACGGGACCACCCCGAAGCGAGGTACTCACGATGCTCCTCCAGAACTCCCCCTTCCGTGACTTCGACCGCCTGTTCGACCAGCTCAGCGGTGGCGGCGAGGCCTTCCACAGCGCGCCGATGGACGCCTACCGGCGCGGCGACGACGTGTGGGTCCACATCGACCTTCCCGGCGTTGCCGCCGACTCGATCGACGTGTCCGTCGAGCGGAGCGTGCTGACGATCAGCGCCGAGCGCACCTTCCAGCGTGAAGAGGGCGACCGCGTGTACTTCTCCGAGCGCCCGCGCGGCGGCTTCCGTCGCCAGGTCAGCCTCGGCGAAGGTCTGAGCGCCGACGGCGTCGAGGCCAACTTCCACGACGGCGTCCTCACCCTGCGCATCCCCGTGGCCGCCCAGGCCAAGCCGCGCAAGATCGAGGTCAGCGCCAACCAGCCCTCGATCGACGTCGCCTCCAGCGACGCGGCCGAGACCGTCTGACACGCCCAGCCCCTCCCCCCATCACGAAGCCGGCCGGAACCGCACCGGCCGGCTTCGCCGCGTCCGGGCGTCCGTGCGTGAGATGATGTGAGCCAGTTGACGAGCCGTGGGGAGGCCACGCGACATGGGGACACCGGCGACCGCACACGGACCGACCGAGGTCGAGTTGCTGCACGAGACGATCGGCACCAACCTGGCGCGCACCGTCGCCGCCCACGGACATCGCGACGCGCTCGTGTCCGTGCACCAGGGCATCCGCTGGACCTACGACGAGTTCGCGTCGCGGGTCGACCGGCTCGCCCGCGGCCTGATGGGCGCGGACATCGCCGCCGGCGACCGCGTCGGCCTGTGGAGCCCGAACTACGCGGAATGGACACTCGTCCAGTACGCCACCGCCGAGATCGGGGCGATCCTCGTCAACATCAACCCGGCGTATCGCACGCACGAGCTCGCCTACGCACTCCGCCAGTCGGGGTGCACGATGCTGATCGCGGCGCCCGAGTTCAAGACCTCCGACTACCGGGCGATGGTCGCCGAGGTGCGCGCCGACTGCCCCGACCTCCGTTCGGTGGTGCACCTGTGGGACGCCGACTGGGAGGCGCTCGTCGCCGGTGACGGCGGCGCCGAGGCCGCGGCCTCCCAGGCCCGCCGGGCGGCGTTGCGGCCCGCCGCCCCCCTCCACGTGCAGTACACGTCGCGCCCCACCGGGTTCCCGAAGGGC
>CAYGLH010000179.1:0-7474 GCA_964350535.1 uncultured Ilumatobacteraceae bacterium | reverse complement strand
CGGCACGGCATCACGGTGGGGCCGGTGTGTGGGTGGGCGATCATGACGCCGGTGGGGTTCTTCGGGACGGACTTCGACATGGAGGCGGAGACGGAGGGGAAGCCGTTCACGTATGTGACGCACGGGGACGGGGCGATCGGGCGGGAGTGGCCGAGTGGGGCGGTGGACAAGGGGTGGTTGGTCACGTGTGACAACGCCACGTCGGGGTTCAGGTGGATCGACGCGACGATCTCGACGGCGGAGGTGATCGAGGCGGCGGCACAGCAGGTGCGGGCGCAGATCCCGGCGCCGGTGCTCGACATGAACCCGGCGCCCGACGCCGGTGGGTACGTCAACCTCGGGCTGTGGTTGGCGATCGAGCCGGCGGCGGACATCTCGGTCACGGCTCGTGCCGGGTATGCGTGGGCGACGGTGACCGCGCACCTCGACAGCACCGAGTGGTCGTTCGGCAACGGCGACGTGCGGCACTGCGACGGCACGGGCACGCCGATCAGCGACCTCGACTCGCCCGACGAGGGTCCGTGTGGGTACACCTACGCCCGGTCGTCGGCCGACGACGATCCCTACGCACTCGGCGTGACGGCGAACTGGGTGATCACCTACACCTCGAACGCCGGCGCCGGCACGCTCGCCCCGATCAACCCGACCACCACGGTGAGCTACGACGTCGACGAGATCCAGACCGTCGGCGAGCGCGGCTGACCGATCAGCCGGAGTTGCGGATGCCGGTGGCGATGGCGTTGAGGGTGAGCTGGATGCCGCGCTGGACCAGCTCGTCGTCGTCGCCGGAGCGGTAGCGGGCGAGCAGGTCGACCTGCATCACGTGCAACGGGTCGAGGTAGGGGTAGCGGTTGCGCAACGACCGGCCGAGCAGCGGGTTGTCGGCGAGCGGGTCGGGTGAGCCGGTGATCCGCTCGTGCCATCGGCGGGTCAGCTCGTGCTCGGCCTCGATCCGCCCGAAGATCTCGGTGCGCATCGGCTCGTCCTCGACGAGCACGTCGGCGTAGCGGCGCCCGATCTCGATGTCGGCCTTGGCGAGCACCATCCCCATGTTGTTGATCACCGTGCGGAAGAACGGCCACTGCGCGTACATCTCGACGAGCAGGTCGGCGTCGGCGTGGTCGTCGCCGGCGAAGCGCTCGAACGCCGAGCCGGCGCCGAACCACGCCGGGATCATCAACCGGCACTGCGTCCAGCCGAACACCCACGGGATCGCCCGGAGGTCCTCGATCGCATCGGACTTCTTGCGCGACGCGGGACGGCTGCCGACGTTGAGCGTGGCGATCTCGTCGGTCGGGGTGATCGACCGGAAGAAGCGCACGAACCGCGGGTCGCCGAACACCAGCGACCGGTACGCGTCGTACGCCGCACCGGCGATCGACGCCATCGCATCGGTGAACCGCGGTGGCGGCGAGCCCAGCGCTTCGGCGGGGAGTGCCGACGCCTCGAGCGTCGCCGACAGCAGCGTCTCGAGGTTGCGCCGGGCGAGCGTCGGGTGCGAGTACTTGGCGGCGACCATCTCCCCCTGCTCGGTGATCCGGATCGAGCCGTCGACCGAACCGGCCGGCTGGGCGAGGATGGCGTCGTGCGCCGGGCCGCCGCCGCGCCCGACGGTGCCGCCCCGACCGTGGAACAACCGCAGCGTGACACCCGCCTCCCGGGCCGCCACCACCAGCGCCGACTGGGCCGCCGAGAGGTTCCACTGCGACGACAGGTACCCGCCGTCCTTGTTCGAGTCGGAGTAGCCGATCATCACCTCCTGCCGGCCGCCGCGCGAGTCGACCAACTGTCGGTACTCGGAGTGCGACAACATCGCCGTGAGCACCGTGGCCGAGCGCGAGAGATCGTCGATCGTCTCGAACAGCGGTACCACATCGAGATCCGAGACCAGACCGCCCGCCGCGTCGTGACGCACCAACCCGACCTGCTTCAGGAGCACCGCCACCTCGAGCACGTCGCTGACCGACTCGGCCATCGAGATCACGTAGTGCGGCACGGCCTGACGCCCGACGCGACGCACCGCCGCAGCGGCCTCGCGCAGGATCGCCATCTCGTCGCCCGTCCGCTCCTCGTACTCGGCACCCTCGAACCACAGCGGGCGCGGCGAGCGGAGCTCGGCGGCGAGCACGTCGACGCGCTCGGCCTCCGACAGATCGAGGTAGCCCCCGCACACGCCGGCGGTGGCGAGCAGGTCGGCGACGACGACCTCGTGCACGACCGAGTTCTGCCGCATGTCCAGCCCGCACAGGTGCGCCCGGAACGTGGCGACGTTGCGACGCACCGGCTCGACGAGCGCCGTGGCGAGCGGGCCCGCGCCGTGCGAGGCGAGCGAGGCGATCACGACGTCGAGGTCGTCGAGCAGCTCGTCGATCGACCCGTACGGCGGCAGCTGAGCGTGTGGTTCCGGGCCTGGCACCTCGCCCTCGGCGGGGTCGAGGACGCCGCCGGCGAAGGCGTGCAACCTGGCGTGCATCCCGCGCAGCGCCCGCCGATACGGCTCGTCGGCACGGAACGGAGAATCGTCCTGCGAGGCCTCGGCGAGCGCGAGCAGCTGTGCGGTCGGTTCGACCAACCGCAGCGACATCGACACGTCCCGCGCCAGTTGCCGCAACGTCCGCAGGTGATGGCCGAGCGCCACCCGGGTCTGGCGGCCGATGGCGAAGCGCAACACGTCGGCGGTGACGAACGGGTTGCCGTCGCGATCGCCACCGATCCACGAACCCATCGAGATCGCCCGCGACGCGTCCACCTGCCGCTCGTACCGGTCGGCGACGGCCCGCTCGAGCTCGCGGCTCAGGGTGGGCACCACCTCGAAGAGGCTGGCGTCGTAGTAGCGCAGCGCCTCGTTGATCTCGTCGCGCACGCGCAGCTTCGACAAGCGCAGGATCGCCGTCTGCCACAGCGTGAGGATCTTGATCCGCAGCTCGCCGTCGATCCGCTCGATGTCGGGATCGGACGGGTCGGCGGCGTCGCGCTCGACGAGCAGGTCGCCCACCTGTTCCACGACCTCCAGCACGGTCTGGCGGCGCACCTCGGTGGGATGCGCGGTGATCACCGGCGACACCTGGAGGCGGGCGACGGTGTCCGCGACGCGGGCGGCGTCCACACCGTCGGCGTCGAGCCGGCCGAACGCCGCCGTCAGGCTGCCCGCACGCGGCGCCGCGTCGTGGATCCGGTGGTAGCGGTCGCGACGGGCGACGTGGACGTCCTCGGCGGTGTTCGCCAACAGCGACAGCCAGTCGAAGGCGCGGATCACATGGATCTGTTCGGCGATCGGGAGCGACGAGAGCAACCCCCGCAGCTCGTCGACGGCGGTCGTGCCGTCGCGTCGGGCCTCCACCGCCACCGTGCGCACGGCTTCGACGGTCTCGAACGTCGCCGTGCCCTGCTGGTCGCGGATCACCTCGCCGAGCAGCCGGCCGAGGAGTCGGATGTCAGCGCTCAGCGGTTCGGTGGACGAGCTGGCCATCGCGCCAGTCAACACCACATCGATGCTGTCGGCGCGCCGGGCCGATGAACGGGTCGTGAACCGTCAGCCGACGAACTCGCCCTGCACCGTGACGGCGAGGTTGATGCGGTCGGCTCCCCACAGCATCTGGTCGACGTCGCCGAGTCCCATCCACGCCAGCAGCGCGTTCTGGTTCTCGACGCGCATCCGCACGCAGCCCTTGCTGCGCGGGTACGGCGGCACGACGCTGGCGCCGTGGATGGCCTCGCCGCCGTTGAAGTAGATCGGCTTGTACATGTTGCCGTTGAGCGGGTTGTCCTCGGGCACCGGGTAGGAGGTGCTGTCGTGCCAGCCGTTGTTGTCCGAGGCGGGGTTGTACCGGAAGGCGCGGGCCTTGTCCTGCAGATCGGTCTCGTGGCCCTCTTCGCCCGTCGAGACCGGGAACACGAACGCCAGCGTGTCGCTGCCGACGAACATCACCTGGCACGTCCGATCGACGATCGCCCAGCGCGCCGCCTGCACGCCGGAGTTCCACGGGACCGAGATGCTCTCGGCGGCGAGCAGGGCCGCCTCTTCGTCGCTGCCGGGCTCCATGTCGGCGGTGCTGATGGGCAGCCCCAACCCGAGCCGGGCGGCGCACAGGCGCTGGCGGGTGACCGGACCCGAGATGCCGTCCTCGGGCATCTCCGCCATGCCGAGCGGCACCAGGAGGTCGTTGAGCTTGGCCTGCTGCACGACGACGGCGGACTCGCGCTCTTCCTGCACGATCGCCGGGTTCGGCCGCTCCTCACCGCTGATGTCGTCGATCCCGTTGGTGACGCAGATGTCGAGGTACTCGCCGGGATGGATGGTGTCGGCGTCCTGGAGGAAGTTCTCGCCCTTGAGGTAGGGCACCGTGAGGTCGGGGTCGTCGCTGCGGTCGGCGATCAAGCTGAGCGAGTCGCCGGGTTCGATCACGTAGACGCAGGAGGCGTCGTGCACGGGCAGGTCGGGCACGGTGGTCGTCGTGGTCGTGCTCGACGTGGTCGAGCTGCTCGAGGTGGTGGTCGACTCGTCGGCGCCCTCGGTCGTCGACGGGTTGGTGTCGCCGGCTTCGTCGGCGGCGGTCGAGGACGGGTCGGTCGGCACCAGCTCGCCGCCGATCGGTGGCCCGCCGGCCGGCGCGGTGGTGCCGGCGTCGCTCGCCGGGACGGCCGTGCCGTCGGCCTCGGTCGCCGACGGGGTCTCGACCCCGGGCGCGGCGCCGCCAACCTGTGTGTCAGCTCCCGCGGACGTGCTGCACGCAGCAATCGTGAGCACCAGACCGGCCAGGAGGAGGGCGCGTGAGCGCTCGGCCATCGACCCGAGGGTACCGGCGCGAGCGCTCCAGATGGCGTCACTCCGAGGGTTCGGCGGCGGTGACGTCGGTCGCCTCCGGCGGCGCCCGGAGCCCGGCATCGAATCGTGCCAGCTTGTGGGGGTTGAGGATGCTCAGCGTCTCCGCCACCTTGCCGTCGCGCCAGCCGAGTTGCAGCAACAGCAACGGTTCACCCGCGCGTCGGAGGTAGAAGGCGGGACGTCCGTTGACGGCCACGATCTCCAGCTCGTCGTCGGTGCCGTACTCCCGCCGCCCGAGGTTGGCGAGGAACCGGGCCACCCGTTCGCGGCCGACCACCGGGCGCCGCGCCGCATGCCGCTCGGCGCCGCCATCGGAGAGCAGGACCACGTCGTCGTTGAGCAGCGTCAGCAGGTGCTCGATGTCACCGCCCAACACCGCGCCGAGGAACGCCGCCGACAGCGACTCGACGTCGTCGGGGTCGGGTTCGACGCGCGGCCGCCCGGCGCGCACCCGCTCGCGGGCACGCTTGGCGATCTGGCGCGCCGCGGCGGGCGACCGCTCGACCGTGCCGGCGACCTCCGCGAAGTCGTAGCCGAACACGTCGTGGAGCAGGAACACCGCCCGCTCGACGGGCGTCAACGTCTCGAGCACGCGCAGGAAGCCGATCGACAGCGACTCGGCGGTGCCGACCACCTCGGACGGATCGGTCCCCACCGCATCCGTGCCGACCCGGCCGGGCGACAGCGGTTCGGGCAGCCACGGCCCCACGTAGACCTCGCGGCGGGCCCGGGCCGAGGTGAGCCGGTCGATCGCCACGCGGGTGGTGACCGTGGTCAGCCACGCCGCCGGGTTGTCGATCGTGGGCCGATCGGCCCGCTGCCAACGGAGCCAGACGTCCTGGACGACGTCGTCGGCGTCGTCGGGGGTGCCCGTCATCCGATAGGCGATGGCCACCAGACGCGGTCGCTCGCGATCGAACCAGCGCTGGCCCTCGGGGTCGATGGCCGCCGGCGCGGTCACCGCACCGTGGCCCGCTGGTCGAGGACCCGCAGCGCGGCGCGCGCCGCCTGCGCCGCGCTGGCGAGGACGGCGTCGGCGAGGTGGCCGCGCGGACCCACCCAGTCGCCGGCGACGAACACGCCGTCGAGGTTCGGAACGGTGACACCTGGCCGGCCCTGGAGCCCTCCGGTGGCGGCGAGCGGGAGCGCGGTGACCGCCGGCATCCGGTGCAGGTAGCGCACGTCGATGGCATCGTCGACACGGATCCCGGACCGTTCGGCGAAGCGCTGCATCGCATCGCGATCCGCATGCGGGTCGTGAGCGTCCTCGGCGGTGGAGGGGGCGTACAGCCCGAGCGTCACCGTACCGGCGCCCGCGGGCGCCATGCCGTCGGCGACGCCGTGGTCGGAGAGGTACATCGGCTCGTCCAGACCGAGCACGAACGACGTCGGGGGCGGCGCGGCGAGGGCCAGGTCGAGGCTGGCGACCATCGCCGGTACGCCGGGCGCGAACCGATGTCCGGTGATGTCGGCGGCGACGCGCGGGCCACCCGCGGCGACGATCACGGGTGCGCCACCCGCGCCGATGCCGCCCTCGACCAGCGCGTCGAGAGCGTCGAGCGAGCGCACCGGGTCGCCCTCCACGACGGTCACCCCCGGCGTCGCCGCCAGGGCGTCGACGAGTTGCTGCCACCCACGGTGCAAGTACAGCACCCCTGGCCCCAGCCCGCCCTGCAACTGCTGGACGGCGACGTCGCCACTCATCGCATCGGGCGCGTTGCCATAGGACGTGAGGCGCACGAGGGCGGTGAGCAGCTGTTGGACCCGGGGCCGGTCGGTGAGGTCGGCGATCGTGTCGGCGACGGTCGAGGACGCGTACCGCGTGGAGTCGAGCTTCGCCAGCCCGCCGAGGAGCCTCGCCAGTCGCGCCTTGTCGCCGGCGGTGAGGGCGGTGGTGCGCAGCAGGCTCGTGGCCCCGCCCGGTGCGAGGTGCAGCCGACCCTCGCGCATCACCTGCGCGCCGCGCAGCGCCGGCGCGACCCCGCGCGGGATCACCCCGACCGACCGCAGCACGCGCTCGGCCTCGCCGCCGCGGTACAGCGCGTGGGGGCCCTGGTTGAAGCGGTACCCGCCGCGCTCGTCGGTGATCGCGAACCCGCCCGGCCACCGCTTGCGCTCGTGGACGGTGACGCGGTGGCCGGCGCGGGCGACGATCGCCGCCGCCGCCAGCCCCGCGAGGCCGGCGCCGACGACGTCGACGTCGACGTCGACGCGGTCGCGCGGCGGGTCGGTGGCGTCCGACCGTGGGGTGGAGGTGCTGAGTTCGGTGCTCATGCCTCTACGACGACGCAGCTCGACGAAACGTGACAGGCGGCCGGATCAGCCCGGCGCGAACTCGATGACCTGCTGGTACGTGGGGCGATTGGTGCCCCGGAAGTGATCGGGGATCAAGCCGGGACTGAAACCGACCATGATCCCCTCGGCGCGCCACGCCGAGACGTCGTCGCCCTGCTCGGCGGCGGTGGCCGCGGCGATCGTCTCGACGGCGGTCCACAGCTGCGCGCTGCACGCCGTGAGGTCTCCGGCGCCGCAGTACGAGACGTCGAACGGTCCCTCGACCGGCTCGCCGAGGACGGTGCGCAGGTCCTTGTCGATGAGGCTGGCGCGCGAGATGCCCTCCAGCTCGACGCCGTCGTCGAGCACCGGTCC
>CAYGLH010000178.1:372-7502 GCA_964350535.1 uncultured Ilumatobacteraceae bacterium | reverse complement strand
GGCCTGTCGGGGCAGTGACGCACCCGCGGCGGCCACGAACTCGCCGAACATGCCAGCTCGTGCGTCGATCCGGAACGGTTGCGCGACAATCGCCCGATGGCCAGCATCGTGAAGCGACATGCCCCGGAAGCGGACACGACGGCGGGTCGCGTGCGCGGCTCGTTCGAGTCGGACGGGGCGATCGCCGCCTTCCGTGGCATCCCGTACGCAGCCCCGCCGGTCGGCCCCCGCCGCTGGAAGGCGCCCGCGCCGATCGATCCGTGGAAGGGCACCCGCAAGTGCACCAAGTTCGGCCCGGCCGCGTACCAGCGCGGCGCGATGCTCAGCGAGATGATCGCCGCGCTCGCCGACGGCTACGGCCTCGGAGCCGTTCGCAAGCGGACCATCCTGGGCGCCGTCAAGTTCATGCGCGTCAAGCAGAGCGAGGACTGCCTCACGCTGAACGTGCGGGCACCTGCTCGCGCCACCTCGCTCCCCGTGATGGTGTGGGTGCACGGCGGCGATCACACCGACGGCAGCGGCAGCGAGCCGATGTACAACACCGACCTGCTTCCCGAGCGTGGCTGTGTGCTCGTCACGTTCAACTACCGCCTCGGGCTGTTCGGCTTCCTCGCCCACCCGGAGCTGAGCGCCGAGTCACCCGACCGCGTGTCGGGGAACTACGGGCTGCTGGACCAGATCGCCGTGTTGGAGTGGGTGCGCGAGAACATCGCCGCGTTCGGTGGCGATCCGGACAACGTCACGATCTTCGGCGAGTCCGCCGGCGGCGAGGCGGTGTTCAACCTGATGACGTCGCCGCGGGCGCGCGGCCTGTTCCACAAGGCGATCGCGCAGAGCCCCAGCGACCAGGGCCGGTGGCTGCACCTCACGCGGCCCGCGCTCGACTTCGAGCCGGCCGAGCAGGCCGGCGTCGACTTCGCCACGCTGGCGGTCGGTCCCGGCGCGGGTCAGATCGAGCGGCTGCGCGCCCTGGAACCCGAACCGCTCAGCGAGCTGTACCGCGAGCATCGTGAGCTCGGCCGCTACTTCTACCCGGTGGTCGACGACCTGATCCTGCCGTGCACGCCGATGTCGGCGTTCACGAAGGGCTCCCAGGCCTCGGTGCCGCTGATGGTCGGCTACAACAGCGACGAAGGCAGCCTGATGGGCGGGCTCGTCCATCCCGCTGGTGCCGAGTTCCCCGCCCCGCCGGTGGACGGCGCCGCGGTCACACCTGACCAGGCGCGGGCCGCGTGGGAGCGGTCGTACCCCACGAGCGCGCACGTCGACCGCCTGGTGGCGGCGTATCCCGGCCTCGCCGGCCTCGATCCGGCCGCCGTGCAGCGCGAGCTCGGCGACCACATGTTCGGGGTGCACGTCGACCACGCCTCCAGGCGGCACTCGGCGACGGGCAACGCGGTGTACCGGTACTACTTCACCGCCGTGCCACCTTCGCCGAAGCAGACGATCGGCGCGTTCCACGGCGCCGAGATCCCGTTCGTCTTCGGCGAGGGGCTCCCGATGTTCCCGGTGGCCGACGACGCCCACCTCCTCGAGCGCGAGATGGGCGATCGATGGTTCGCGTTCGCGGCCACCGGCGTTCCCGACTCGCCGGGGCGCGATCCGTGGCCGGCGTACACCGAGGGCGACCCGCGACAGCTGGTGCTCGATCGACCGGCGTCCAGCGTGGCCAGCGTCCCGGACCAGCCCGGCATCGACGTGATGCGCGAACGCATCGACTGGTTGACCGGCGAGCTCGCGCCCGGCTGATCGCCGGCCCGTCAGTCGAACCAGCCGTACACGTCGACCACCAGCTGCGTGCCGTTCTGCGAGTAGTACGAGGCCCGTCCGCTGCCCAGCGCGGTGATCGCCGCCGCCGCCCGCACCTGCCCGGCGCGCGTGGCGTTGAGGTTCGACACGAACGGGCGCCGTGAGGACGTCGCGAAGGCCGTGAGGTAGCCCGGTGCCAGCGAGGGCGCGGTCGTCAGGTTCTGCATGACCGCCCGCGCACCGGCGGGCACGGACGCCGGGTGGAGCGTGCGGGTCTGCCCGGCCCCGAGCGCGGGGAACCCGAGCCCGATGCGCGTATCGACCTCGCGCGTCGGCGGTGTCGGGTGGAAGCGGCCGTTGGACGATGCGCCGGCGCGAGCGTCGGTGAAGAATCCGACGACGTCGAGGACGACGTGTTCGACCCGGTGGAGCTTGACGGCGATGGTGCCGTCGTCGCCGAGTGGCGCGACCACCAGGTTGGCCCGACGGTCGCCCGGTCCGGCGAGATTCACGTTCGACGTGCCGGGATCGCCCTCGCCGCCCGCGTACACGCTCACGTAGCCCGGCCGCGCCGTCGGGCCGTTGACCGCCGTGGCGATCAGGACCACCGAGTCGGCGGTGGTCGCGGAGACGCCGTTGCGTCCTGCGACAGGCGCCCGGACCGTGTCGACGATGGCGCTGCTGCGCGACCGGGAGTACGTGTTGGTCGAACTGGATGCCTCACGCGTGTCGACGAGTCGCGCCGCCGTCACCGGGACCATCCGGCCGCTGCGCACCGCTCCGGACGCCGGTGCGAAGAACCCTGCGACGTCGATCACGACGTGTGCCGTGGAGTGGACATGGACCAGTGCCGTCCCGTCCGGAGCGATCGGGACGATTGCGCTGTTCGCCACGACACCGTTGTCCGGCGCGTTGACGTTCGAGGTCGCCGGCCGTCGGGTGCGCGGCCGCCACATCGTCACGTAGGTCTGCCCGGCCGGCGTGACCGCGGTGAGGTTGACCAGCGCCGCCGTCGCCCCCGCCGGCGCACCGAGATCGATGAGGCGTGTCCGGCCCCCGGCGAGCGGCGCCGCCGGCACCTGCTCGCGCGAGTCGAAGGCGCGACTGGGTTCGGCGAGCATCTGGAACTGCTGGGGGCCGTCGGGGGCCTGGGTCGGCGTGGCGAATCGGATCCGTCGCACCTGCGACGAGCCGCTCAGGGTGTACCACAGGGCGTAACCGTCGGGCTCGAGCACGAAGGCCATGTCGGCCAGCCCTCGCGACACGGTCGCGAACGGTTGCCCGTAGTCGAGCTGGCCGCTCGCCGACCGGAACCAGATCCGGCCGCTCCCGCCGTCGGCGAAGAGGTAGCCCCCGTCGTAGCGCTGCGGCCAGACCCCGTTCGGCACGAACGCGCCGGCGGTGATGAACTGGCCGAGGCCTCGGCCGTACGCCGCGATCGGATCGGTGAGGCCGGCGGGCGGCCCACTGCAGTTCTGCGTCTGGCCTTGCGGGCACGGGCCCTCGCGCCGGTTCCACCCGTAGTCGGCGCCGGCCCGGCCGGCGTTGACCTCCTCGAAGGTGACCTGACCGGTGTCGTTGACGAAGAAGCGCGTCTGGCTCGTGTTCGGGTCGAAGGCGAAGCGATACGGGTTGCGCAGCCCGGAGGCGAAGATCTCGGCGCATGGTGTGCGGGGGGTGGCGGCAACGTTGCCCCGGCTGCCGCACCGGACTCCGCCCCGTCCGGCCGCCAGCAGGAAGTTGCCGGGGGCCGGTGCACCGGTGGCGCGGTCGAGCCGGAGGATCTTGCCGTTCAGGAGACTGAGGTCGGAGGCGGCATCGTTGGCTCCGCCGGATCCCGAGTCGCCCCGCGGGTCCCGTCCTGCGTCGCCGGTCGACACGTAGAGGTAGCCGTCGTTGCCGACCTCCAGATCGCCGGCGTTGTGGTTGCCGTTGACCGACGAGATGTTGTCGATCAACACCTGCTCGGTCGCCGGGTCGATGCGGTCGCCGGACATCCTGAAGGCGCTGACCCGATTCACGCACCCACCGGGGAACCCTGGTGCGGGCCGCGTGTAGTACGTGTACACGCGGCCGTTGCGGGCGAAGTGCGGATCGTGGGTGAAGCCGAGCAACCCGCGTTCGCCGCTGGCGCACACGGCGAGGTCGAGCGCCGGGGGGAGCACGGTGGCGCTGCGGGGGTCGATCAGGCGGACCCGTCCGCTCTGCTGCTCGAGCACGACCACCCGTCCGTTCGGCAGCTGTTCGATCGCGGTCGGTCGGGAGATCGACGCGACCGCACCGTCGGTGAAACCCGGCGGCACCGCGACCGCTGCGCCGTCGACGCCGAGGGTCACGACGGCGGTCGCGACGAGCAACGCGACCAGAGCTCGACATCCCCACGAATGCATCGCCCAGCGACCCTACGCGGCCGGAGGCGGGGAGTGCGGTCGGCTCCGAGGCCGGCGGTGCGCCGGTCGACCCACCGATCGGGACGGGGTAGTTTCGGGACCATGCCACGTCGTTCGGCGGCCATCTTCGATCTCGATCGCACGCTGATCTCGTCATCGTCCGCCACCGTGTTCCGGCGCCACCTCGCCGACGCCGGCCTGGGCGGTGCGACGAACATCGACCTGCCGTTGGCCGATGTGTACACGCGCTACTACGAGCAGTTCGGCGAGAGCTGGCTGATGATGCAGCCGGCGCGCCTGGCCAGCCGCGCCGCCAAGGGGCTCGGCGTGGCCGAGGTGCGGGCGGCGATGGAGGCGGCGGCCGACGACCTCGAGGAGTTGCTCCTCCCGTTCGCCAGGGTCGTCATCGAAGAGCACCGGGCCGCCGGCGACCTGTTGGTGATGGCGACCACCTCGCCCGAGGCGTTCGTCGGGCCCTTCGCCGAGCGCCTCGGTTTCGACGCCTGCCTCGGCACACGCTGGATGGAGGCCGAGGGCGCCTACACGGGCGCGATGCTCGGCGGGTTCGTCTGGGGCAAAGCCAAGTCCGACGCCGTCGAGGCGTGGGCCGAGATCAACGACGTCGACCTCCGGGCCAGCGCGGCATACAGCGACAGCTACTTCGACGCACCGTTGCTGGCGCTCGTCGGCCGACCGACGGCGGTCAACCCGGACCTGCGGCTGCGCACCACGGCGATGCTGCAGGGGTGGCCGATCGAGAACTTCGATCGCGCCCCCGGCATCTGGAAGTTCGCCGGCCGCGAGCTCCAGGAGTGGACGCGACCCCTGCTGCGCCCCGAGATGGTGGCGATGCACGCCGATGTGCAGATCGACGGAGTCGAGAACATCCCGTCCGCCGGCCCCGCGATCGTCGTGTTCAACCATCGTTCCTACTTCGATCCCACCGTGATGGGACTGGTCATCGCGAAGGCCGGCCGCAACATCCGCGGTCTCGGGAAGAAGGAGGTGTTCGACGTCCCGGTCGTCGGGCGCATCATGAAGGCGATGGGCGGCATCAGGGTCGATCGCGGCACCGGCTCGGACGAACCGCTCGAGGCGGCGGTCAGGGCCGTGCAGGGCGGCGACCTGCTGATGCTCGCGCCGGAAGGCACGATCCCGCGCGGTCCGGCGTTCTTCGACCCCGAGCTGAAGGGTCGCTGGGGCGCCGCCCGCCTGGCTGCTGCGACCAAGGCGCCGGTGATCCCCGTCGGGCTGTGGGGCACCGAGAAGGTGTGGCCGCGCAGCGCCCGCCTGCCGCGTCTCGCGGTCGGCGACGACCGACCGTCGGTCACCGCCACGGTGGGTCCGCCGGTCGCCCTCAAGTACAAGAGCCCTGACGCCGACACGAAGCGGATCATGAAGGCGATCTCGGCGCTGTTGCCCGCCGAGGCGCACGAGCGGCGCACCCCGACCGCCGACGAGCTCGCCCTCACGTACCCTCCGGGATACGCCGGCGACCCCGACGCCGAGGCGGACCGCCGCCCCGGCACCGACACCTGATCACCCGCCACCCGAGTCACGAGATCACGACGAGACACCATGAGCACCGAGCGCGAACTGGCCTTCACCGATCGGATGTCCGATCACGAGGCGATGATGTGGAACGTCGAGAAGGACCCGTGGCTCAACCCCAACGGGGCCGCGCTGATCCTCCTCGACCGCCCGCTCGATCACGACCACTTCCGGCAGACGATGCGGGCGGCGATCGCCCGGATCCCCCGGCTGTACGAGCGCGTGGTGCCCGGACTCGCCCGCCTGTCGACGCCGGCGTGGGTTCCCGACGCCGAGTTCGACCTCGACTACCACGTGCGCTACCTGAACGTGGCGTCGCCGGGTTCGGAGCGCCAACTGCTCGACCTCGGGGCCCAGCTGTACCAGGAGCCGCTGGATCGGACCCGGCCGTTGTGGCGCTTCGTCATCATCGAGGGCCTGGAGGGCGGGCGTGCCGCGATCTGGGCGCTCGTCCACCACTCCGTCGCCGACGGCATCGGTCAGATGCGGATGGCCGAGATGTACCAGCAGCTCGACCCGGACGATCCACCGCCTCCCGACGTCGACCTCGAGGGGATCATCGCTGCCGCGGTCGAGCACCACGAGGCCAAGGAATCGGGTGGCAACATGGCCACCGACTTCGCGGACACCACGTCGAAGTCGATGTCGGCGCTGGTCCGTCGCCAGCTCGGACTCGCCCGTCGTGCAGCGGGGGAGGTGGCGCTGTGGGGGGCCGACCCGACGCGCGCCCGTGCCGCCGTCGACGACGTGACGTCCAAGGTGTCGATGGCGCTGGGAATCGTGCGTGGCGACGGCGACGTCGAGGGCGGCTCGCCGCTGTGGAAGCAGCGGTCGCGTCGTCGGCACCTCGAGCGGCTGTCGGTGCCCTTCGACGACCTCAAGCGGGCGTCGAAGGAGTACGGCGTCAGCATCAACGACCTGTTCCTGGCGGGCATGGCCGATGGCGCGATCCGCTATCACACGGCGAGGGGGATCACGGTCGAGGCCTTCAACTCCAGCTTCGTGTTGAGCACCCGCAAGGACCGCAAGGTCGGCGGCAACTCCTTCACGCCGGTGCCGGTGCAGTTGTCCGGCGACGAGATGCCCATCGCCGAACGTGCCCTGGAGATCAGCGCGCATCTCGCCGAGCTGCGCGAGTCGGCGAGCAGCAGCGGTGGGATGACATCGCTCTCGGGCGTCATCAACCTGCTCCCGACCTCACTGGTCACCAGCGTCGCCCGTGCACAGGCCGGCAAGATCGACTTCGCCACCTCGAACCTGCGCGGGGCGCCGTTCCCGTTGTACGTGTCCGGAGCGCGGGTCACGGCGACGGTCACGATGGGGCCGCTGGCGGGCACCGCCTGCAACGCGACGGCGATGAGCTACGACGGCAGCTTCGACATCGGGCTGTTCATCGACCCGGTGGCGATCGAGGACCCGGCCGACTTCCGCGACGCGGTC
>CAYGLH010000178.1:0-362 GCA_964350535.1 uncultured Ilumatobacteraceae bacterium | reverse complement strand
TCGCGCGACCAGCGACGGTTCGACGTGATCATCGCGATCTGACCCTCGCGCGACCAGCGACCTAGGGTCGGCGGCGATGGCGGTCCGACGACTCATGGTGCTCCTCGCTGCGGCAGCGCTGGCCACGGCCTGCGACGACACCGTGTCGCCGGCGACGAGCGGCTCGACCTCGTCCACGATGACGAGTGCGC
The DNA here is from genome assembly GCA_964350535.1 of uncultured Ilumatobacteraceae bacterium. Classification (GTDB taxonomy): domain Bacteria; phylum Actinomycetota; class Acidimicrobiia; order Acidimicrobiales; family Ilumatobacteraceae; genus CAYGLH01. The sequence continues at coordinate 171 of CAYGLH010000178.1, read as the reverse complement.
CGGCGTCCACGACCGACGCGTCGACCACGACCTCCACCAGCAGCTCGACCACGACGACCACGTCGACCACCACGACGTCGACCACCACGACGTCGACCACCACGACGTCGACCACCACCTCGACCACCACCTCGACCACCAGCACCACGACGTCGACGACGGTGCCGCCCC
>CAYGLH010000177.1:2224-7584 GCA_964350535.1 uncultured Ilumatobacteraceae bacterium | reverse complement strand
TTCCAGCCGCCGCAGGTCGAAGCGCTGGCAACGGGACAGGACGGTGACCGGCACACCGACCGTGGTGGTCGGCAGCGACTCGGCACCGACCGGATCGATCGACACGAACAGTCGGGGAACGGCGGCGGATGGCGACTTGTGCACGACGCCGGCGTCGAAGTCGCCGAAGCGCTTCCCGCGGATGATCATCACGTCGCCGACGTCGCAACGCTGGGGCTCACCGAGAGCGATCGCGGCGTTGGCCTCGTCGGGCGTGCGCCCCTGGAGCCCCAGCTCGGAGCGATCGACGAGATCTTCGGGTAGCCACTCCGTGCCGGGCCCCCCGTAGGTGCACATCATCCGCATGACGTTGTTGTCCTGGTGGAACACCGGGCAACTCACCGTGGCCTTCTGTCCAAGGCGGACCATCACCTCGGTGCAGCCCGCGGTGGCGGCCAACAGCTCACCGAGCGCAGCGACGTCCGCTGCCAGCAGCTCTCGACCGGCGGTGGTCGCGACGCCGGCCTCTTCCAGGCTGGCCTGGAGCGCTCGCGCCAGTCCCCCGACGGGCGCCGTCAGCCGGAGCTCGAACCACGGACCGTCGAGCAGCTCGGTCGTCAGCGCCGCCAACGCGTCGGGGAGGACCCGCTCCCAGCGCCACAGCGGATCGCCCGCCGCGAGGGCGGTCCGGGCTTCGTCGGGACGCGGCATCGAGATGGTGGCGATCATGGGCATCACTCTATTGCCGGAATAGGACTGATTCCGATTAAGGCCCACGGTAGTGTGGCGACATGTCCCAGCCGACCGGTGACGTCGACCCGCGCCGCGCGATGTGGCGTCGCGGCAGCTACGAGATCGTCGGCGACTGGTTCCGCGAGGCATCGACCTCCGTGATCGACACGATCGCCGAGGCGGGTGGTGCCGCCCGCGGCAGCACCTGGCTCGACATCGCGACGGGCACCGGTGCCGTCGCCATCGAGGCGGCGCGACGCGGCGCGAGGGTGACGGCGGTCGACCTCACCGACGAACTGCTCGACATCGCCCAGGCCCGCGCCGATCGGGCCGACGTCGACATCGCGTTCGTGCTGGACGACTTCGACAAGTTCCTCGGATCCGCCGAGCACGGACGGTACGACGTGACGACATCCAGCTTCGGTGTCATCTTCGCGCCCGATCCTGCCGCCACTGCGGCCGGGCTCGAGCGCGCGATCCGTCCGGGCGGATGGCTGGGGTTCACCGCCTGGGCTCCCGGATCCGTCTTCGTGGTCCCCGAGTCGATCAGCTCACTGCTGCCCGAGCCGATGCCCGGCCCGGACTGACCAGGTGGGCGGATGGCGTCGACGGGATCTTCGCAGCGACCGACCTCGCGGTGGTCGAGCAACACACGGCGACGCAGGAGATCACCTTCCTCTCACCGAGCCACGCCGCGAGTGAGATGGAACGGTGGTCGGGAGGCTGGACCCAGCTCTTCGAGCACTTCGACTCGCTCGACCTCGGCCAGCCCGCCCGGGATGCCTTCGTCGAACATCTCGGCAACTTCGGCACCGAGGCGTCGTCGTTCGTGCTGCACGCCGACTACGTGGTCACGGTGCTGCAGCGACCCGCTGTCGACGAGGCGGGATAGCCGTTCCGATCTGGTCCGGATCCGTCCCGCTGCAGCGATCCGGTCCAGGATCGTCCCGGATCGGGACTGATTCGCCCCAGATGGCATCACCGCGAGCCGGGCCGTCCAGGCTCAACACGAACGTCTGCAGCCCGTCGACACTCGTCAGCACGAGGGCTCGCGCGGGTCCGCAGCGGAGGACTCCTCGTAGGTCCCGGCGTGTAGTACAGCTCGACCACGTCCACGACCTTGGTGTGGCGGTGCCAGCGGCCTTTCGGCACGACGGTGAACTGCCCGGCGACGAGGGGGACGAGGTGCCGGTCGTCGTCGGTGAGGATCTCGATCGTCACCGAGCCCTGCACGATGAAGAGCCATTCGTCGGTGTCTCGATGGAGCTCCCAGTCGGACGCCTCGACACCCGTGCCGCGGTAGACAGCGAACGCGCCGTCGTTGAAGGGAGCGAACTCGTGGAAGTCGAACGGTTGGAGGCCGTTCGCCACGACAACCGGGTCGTACGTGCGCATGCCCCCACACTCCACGATCCGCGAGGGCGCGTCTTGTACGAATGTTCCGTGCCGCGTCCTCAGATTTGGGCGCCGAGCTCCGCAGCCAATCGGGACGGCGTGCACCGTGCGAACGAGACAACGTCCCGGTGGAGATGGGACTGGTCGACGTAGCCACACTCCGCGGCGACTCGAGCGGGGCCGGCACCTGCGGCCAGCCGACTCGACGCGCGTTCGAACCGGACCAGTCGCGCGGCCCGCTTCGGGCTCAAGCCGATCTGTGTCGAGAACCGGGACCACAGACGGGTGCGGCTCCAACCGGACCGCCGCACGAGCTCGTTGACCTGGACCGCTCCCCCGCTCTCGACGATGCACTCCCACGCCATCGCCACCTCTGGGTCGACCCGTCGACCGCGTTCCTGGCGGCGCCTCAGCGCCGACGCAACGAGCGTTGCGCGCTCCGTCCACGAGTTGGTCTCCGACAAGCGTTCGTGGAGGACGCGACCTGACGCCCCCCAGAGCTGTTCGATGTCCGGCGATTGGTCTGTGAGCGAGCGGACGTCGACGCCGAGGCAGGCGAACGCGCTGACGGGCGACATCTTGATCTCGACGCAGTCCACCACGTCGGCCCGAACGAGGAGGGGCGCGGTCGTGAGGCCGGCGACGAAGTGTGCGCTCCCCCGCCGGGCCGGCTCCGGGCCGAGCTCGATCGGGGAACCGCTGAGCTCGAGCACCATCGTCACCCGACCGTGCGGGATGACCCGCCGGTCGAGCCCGCGGCCCCCGCGTTGGCGGTATCCGGCGACACCCAGGGAGAGCCCGGGCGCGCAGCCGGCCAGATCGACGACCTCCCAGTCGTCGGCATCGGCCGTAGCGTCCACGATGGAAGCGTACTGACCGTCGCGACCGGCGGCCGCTCTGGCCGCGATGGGAGATCCTCATCCGCGTGCACGGCGGCCATCGGTACGTCGACGAGAGCGTTGATTCAGCGCTGACTGAAGCGTAATGTTACAGTAGTGGCTGAACTGCTGATCCATCGCCCTCCGAAGATCGACGCGACCTCACCCTCCACTGCGGACGCCCTCGATCGCCTCGGCCTCGCCCTCGCCGACCCGACTCGCAGGGCGGTGCTCATCGCCCTCCTCGACGAGTCGCGTTGTCCGAGCGACCTCGCCGACGAGCTCGGCACCTCGCGCTCGAACCTGTCGAACCATCTCGCGTGCCTCCGCGGATGCGGGCTCGTACGAGCCGAACGCGCGGGACGACAGCTGCACTACGAGCTGGTGTCGGCACAGCTCGCCGACCTCGTCCGCGCCCTCGTGGCGCTGGCCGCGGAACTGCCGCCCTGCGACGAGCACTTCGACACCCGATGAGCACGCACGTCAGCCTGCAGCGGGCCGATCGGGCCGAACTGGTTCGCCGCGCGACCCGCCTCAACCGTCTGACGATCGCGTGGAACGCGGTCGAGGGCGTCGAGGCGATCGCCGCCGGAGTCGCTGCGTCGTCGATCGGCCTCATCGCCTTCGGGCTCGACTCCAGCATCGAGGTGTCGGCCGCCGTCATCCTCGCCTGGCGGCTCCACCAGGAGCGGCGGGAAGGATGCCGGCTCCCCGCCGACAACCGCGCCCGCACGCTCGTCGCCTGGTCGTTCGTCGCGCTGGCCACCTACGTGGCGATCTCGGCCACACTCGACCTCGTGGGTCGCCACGAACCCGAAGCGTCCTCGCTCGGCATCATCATCGCCGCCTTGTCGCTCGTCGTGATGCCCGTGCTCGCCGAAGCCAAACGGCGCGTCGCACTCGAGCTCGGCTCGCAGGCGGCGGTCGCCGAAGCGGCGCAGACCAATGTGTGCACCCTGCTGTCGGCTGGGCTGCTGATCGGGCTGTCGGCCAACGCCGTGCTCGGGTGGTGGTGGGCCGACCCGATCGCGGGCCTCGGGATCGCCGCGGTCGCCGGGTGGATGGCCGTGACGACCTTCCGGGCGGACTCGCTCGAACACACCTGCTGCGGCTGACGCTCCTCTCGTCCGGGGCACGTTCGTCGTCGGCGCGCGCGTGCTGCGAGACTGGCCGCATGCCGTTGACCCACTATCGGATCGAGCGCGGTGGCGTCGACCGCCTCCTGTTCCTCATGCATGGTTACACCGCCGAGCAACACCACCTCGCCTCCTACGTCCCACTGGTGGACCCCGACGAGCGATTCACCGCGATCGCGCCGCGTGGACCGATCGACATGCCCGATGGTGACGGTGCCGGATGGTGGACGATCGACCTCGACACGTTCGAGTCGGACCTCTCGGCATTCCTCCCGTCGATGGAGCAGCTCGAGTCACTGATCGCCGACGAAGCCGACAAGGCAGGCGTCCCGCTGGAGCGATGTGTCATCGGGGGGTTCAGCCAAGGTGGCTTCCTCGCCCTGGCGCTGGCAGGCAAGGTCGACGCCCCCCGGTATGCCGGCGTGTGGGCGATGTGCTGCGGGCTGCCGAACGTCCCCGGCCTCGACCTCGACCTCTCCGCCGGCGGGGGCCGGCCTGCATTGTTCCAATGGGGAACGCGCGACGCCTTCATCGGACCCGACCAACCGAAGGACGTCATCGCCGCACTCGACGCCGGTGGATGGCAGCTGCGACACCACGCCTACGACATGGCGCACAGCCAGACGATCGAGATGATGATCGATGCGCGGGAGTGGCTCGCCGGCGTCCTCTGACCGTCGTCAGAGCGACGCGCGCGGTACGACCCTGTTCGACCGCCGGGGACACCGACGCGGAACGCCGCCGCCAAGGCGTCAGCGCCGATGACGATGCGCGTGGCGACCGGCGTGGCCGACGGCGCCACGGAGGGTGACCGGGCGCCCGATCAGCTCGCCGACTGCATGGAGCACATGGTCGGGCACCACCGCGCCTGGTGGGTCGAGCGCGCCGGTGGCCGGGTCGATGATGATCGTGGCAGGTCCGCGCCGGATCCGCACCCGCCCGTCGATCAACAGGGTCAGTGTGTGCTCGACCCTCCCCGAGCAGTCGAGCAGCTCGACGGTCGACAGATACCGGTCGAGGTCGCTCATGCGTCGTCGGTGGCCGAGCCCAGGAACACAACCGAGCGGTACTCGGACCGGGTGCCGGGGCGCATCAGCGTTGATCGAGACATGGTGCCAGCCTACTCCGAATCAGACTGATTCTCATTCTACTGGTGCACGTGTGCCCGCTGACCGTCGCGGTCGAACATCATCACGACCTCTGCGGGCCCGTCGAGGGCGGTGATCGCGGGGTCGCCCGC
>CAYGLH010000177.1:0-2214 GCA_964350535.1 uncultured Ilumatobacteraceae bacterium | reverse complement strand
AGAGGCGCACCCTGCCCTCGATCACGACGAACCAGTCGTGGCCCGGATGGACCCGCTGCTGCGGCGCGGCCTCGGTCGGTTCGAGACGGATCTTCACCGCGATGGTGCGCCCGTCGGGACGGCTGAGCATCCACGTCGTACGCGTCCCGTCGCGGTTCGGGGCCGGACGGATCACGACGTCCTCGTCGACGTCGGCGGCGAGCAACACGTCGAGGCTCACGTGCAAGGCATCGGCCATCGGCTTCAACACGTCGAGGCTCAGCGTCCGCTTGCCGGTCTCGACACGGCTGATCGTCGACGGGCTGAGGTTGGTCCGTTGTGCCAACTCGTCGAGCGAGTAGCCGAGCGTCGTGCGCACGCTGCGCAGGCGGGTTCGCACCACCTCGTCGATGTCGACGTCGGGTCGTACCGCTGCGCTCATCTCGCTCCGTTCGGGATCGTCTTGCGAATACCGCAAAGGGGATTGCGATTCCGTCGCCCGAGCGTATCGTCGTCGCCATGGCAGAACACGCACACGGCTCGATGGAACGGCACTGCGATGTGGCGATCGTCGGCGGATCAGCCGCCGGGCTCGCCGCCGCGCTGCAACTGACCCGCCAACGACGCTCGGTGATCGTCGTCGACGACGGCACGCCGCGCAACGCACCGGCCGCCCACATGCACGGCTACCTCGGTTCCGACGGCGTCCCACCATCGGACCTCACCGACCGCGGCCGAGCCGAGGTCCACAGCTACGGCGGCGAAATCCTGACCGGGCGGGTGCGCGGCGTCGAACGACGCGAGGACGGCAGGTTCCGCGTCGAGGTGGGAGGCGGCCACGCAGTCGTCGCGCGACGTCTGCTCGCCGCCACCGGCCTGGCTGACGAACTGCCCGCCATCGACGGCGTCGCCGAGCACTGGGGTGGCGACGTGATCCACTGCCCCTTCTGTCACGGTTTCGAAGTGCGCGACCAACGCATCGTGCAGATCGTCACCCACCCGATGGGGCTGCACCCCGCGCCGCTGTTCCGCCACCTCACCGACCACTACACCCTCGTCGTCCACGACGACACCGACCTCGACGAGGCCGGTGTCGAACTGCTCGCCACCGGGGGTGTCGACGTCGTGCGCACGGCGGTCCAGCGACTGGTCAGCGACGGCGGCCGCCTGACCGGCGTCGAGCTCGTCGACGGGCGCACCCTCGACGCCGACGCCGTCGTGGTCGGCCCGCGCTTCCACGCCCGTGCCGACGTGTTCGCCGCGGTCGGGTTGACGACCGCACCCCACGCCAGCGGGGTCGGCGACGCCGTCGAGGTCGACCCGATGGGTCAAACGATCGTGCCGGGCCTCTACGCCGCCGGCAACGTCACCGACCCGAGCATGCAGGTGCTGCACGCCGCCGCCGACGGCAACCGCGTCGGCGCGATGATCGCCTTCAGCCTCGCCGACGACGACCTCCGGGCGGCCGCCCGCACGGCCGGCGACCAGGCCGACTGGGATCATCGGTACGGCGGCGACACGAACATGTGGAGCGGCAACCCGAACGGCACGCTGGTGCACGAAGTCGGCGACATCGCACCCGGGCGGGCCCTCGACGTGGGCGCCGGCGAGGGTGGCGACGCCGTCTGGCTGGCCGAGCAGGGATGGAAGGTGACGGCCACCGACATCTCCGCCCACGCCCTGGAGCGCGTCGCCGCGGAGGCCGGTCGGCGCGGCCTTTCCATCGACTGCCTGCATCGCGACGCCAACGAGTCCGACGCGTTCGACGCCGGCGCGTTCGACCTCGTCTCGATGCAGTACGGGGCGATCCACCGCACGCCCGACCGGCGAGCGCTGCACAACCTGTTCGGCGCCGTCGCGCCGGGCGGCACCCTGCTCGTCGTGGGACACGATCCGGCACCGATGCGGGCGCCGATCGCCGTCGACACCCAGACCCGGATGTTCGACCCCGACGCCTACCTCGGCATCGACGAGATCGGCGCGGCCCTCGCCGCCGACCCCGATTGGGACGTCGAGGTCCACGAGACCCGCCCCCGCCCGCCGGGAGCGATCTCGACGCACCACGTCGACGACGTCGTGCTCCGCGCCCGGCGCTCAACCACCTGATCCCGGCGTTTGCGGGAGCGATCCTGGTCGGTGAGACCGGGATCGCTCCCCGAAACGACAGGGGTCAGGCGGGACAGGCGTTGCGGGCCGAGGCCATGAAGCCGCAGAACTCGTCGCGGCTCACGACCC
>CAYGLH010000176.1:3951-7617 GCA_964350535.1 uncultured Ilumatobacteraceae bacterium | reverse complement strand
CCTCGGAGGAGACCTGGCATGGCGGTCCTTTCTGATCGTTCGGGTCTGATCGTTCGGGTCTGATCGTTGTGGTCTGATCGTTCGGGTCGGATCGGCTGGGTGGGAGCGGGTCGGGCGACGCCGGATCAGTCGGTGCCGGTGGCGTCGAGCGAGGCGGCCAGGTCGGCCTGCGGGATGTAGCCCGCCGCCACCAGCTCGGCGCCACCGCTGCGCAGTCCGTCGACGAACGCCGTCGCCCAGGTGTTCTCGAAGAGCAGGATGCCCGCCGACGAGCCGGGCGTGATCGCGTCGCGGACGTCGTCGAAGTCCGACTGGTCCAGCACGCCCGCGGACACGCCGTCGAACACCGTGAGGTCGAAGTCGCCGCCGTCGAGCTCCTGCAGCGAGAGCGTCGCGATCGAACCGTCGGCGCGACGGGTGACGAAGGCCAGGTCGACGATGCGGATCAGCCCGCGGTCGACGAGCGCGATCAGTTCGGCGAAGCCGTCGCCCGTCATCTTGTTGCCGGGGAACTCGACGATCAGGTAGCTGATCGGCCCCATCGACGAGGATTCGGTGGTCACGGTGCCCTCCTTCGAGCAGACGGTGGGACGATGGAGTAGCGATGCTCCAGCGGTGGCAGAGCGGGACTGTAGCCGTTGCTCCCGTACGACCCGGTCGGGAGGCCTGACTACTGTGCGGCCGTGACCAACGTCGGCTCGCGCCCGCTCTCGATCCTTGCGCTGGTGGCCGTGTCGATCGCCGCCGGCGCCGTCGTCGGCCTCGTGGGCGCATCGTTCCTGTGGGCCATCGACGAGCTGATCCGCCTCGTGTGGATCGATCTCTCCGATGCGCTCGGCGTCGACGATCCGACCCGCTCGTGGTACCTCTTCGCAGTCCCGCTGGTCGGCGGCCTGCTGGTCGGGCTGGGTCAGATGCTGCTCGGCAACTACCCCGAGGCGATCGAGCGTGTGCTCGCCCGCTGGAAGGCGGGCGGCGAGGTGGACCCGAAGACGATCGGTCCGGCGACGATCAACTCGTTCTCGGCGATCGTGATGGGTGGTCCGGTCGGGTTCGAGGCGGCGCTCACCGGGATCCTCGGTGGCCTCGCCACGCTGGTCGGGCGGACGATCCGGGGCGTCGGGCCGCTGCTGCGTCAGGCGTGGGGGTCCGAGCGCGTCGAGAACGTGCCCAAGGTGATCCACAACTTGCCGTACTGGCTGGCCGGGATCGCCGGCCTGCTCACCTACAAGTGGCTGCCATTCGGCAAGATCGCCGTCGACTTCCGGTTCGATGCCGCCTCCAAGGGTGACCTCGGGGTCAACGACGCGTTGATCGCCGTGCTCTTCGCGGCCGCCGTGGCGATCCCTTCGGCGTGGGCGATCCAGGTGGCCTCGAAGGCGGAGGACGCCACCTTCTACCGCCGTTCGCCGGTGCTGGTGGCGATGGCCGGCGGGCTGCTCTTCGCGGTGCTCGCACTCGGCAACGAGTACGTGCTCTTCTCCGGGCAGCAAGGCATCCAGCACCTCCAGGGCGAGAGCACCGCCGAGCTGCTGTACCTCGCCGTCGCGAAGTGGGCGGCGATGTGCATCGCGTTCTTCTGCGGCTGGCGTGGCGGGCCGATCTTCCCCACGTTCATCGCCGTCGCCTCGCTCGCCGAGGTGTTCGACGGCATCGCCGGCGTGTCGGGCGACATCATCATGGTCAGCGGCATCGCCGCGGTGTCCGCCGTGGTGTTCAAGGGGCGCATCGCCGGAGCGTTCATCCTGAGCCTCTACGTCGTCCCGCTGACCTACGGCATCGTCACGCTGATCGGTGCCGTGTCGGCCACCGTGGCGCTCGCGCTCGTGCGACCGGTGGGCGGGGTGCCCGAAGTGATCGAGGAACCCGTCCCGGTCGACGACTGAGCCTGGCCGATCGGAAGTCACCACGATGAACGATCCCGCCGCACCGCACGACGTGAGCGAGCGCGCCCAGTGGGTCCGCGACGTCGTGCACCAGCTCCACGCCGAGTACATGCCGCTCGCCGACGGCGACCCCGCCGACTACATCCCCGAGCTGGCCAACGTCGACGCCGACGCCTTCGCCGTGTCCGTCGACACCATCGATGGGCGGCGGATCGACGTCGGCGACGCCCTGCAGCCGTTCACGATCCAGTCGATCTCCAAGCTGATGCTCTACGGCCTGGCCCTCGAGACGCACGGCCGGGACGAAGTGATGCGGCGCGTCGGGGTCGCGCCGACCGGCGACAGCTTCAACGCCATCGTCCTCGACGACGACGACAACCGTGCGCCGAACCCGATGGTCAACGCCGGAGCGATCGCCGTCACCGACATGGTCGACGGGGCGGGTCTCGACGACCGCGTCGGGGCCGTACGCGCGCTGTTCGAGCGGTACCTCGGTCGACCACCGGAGATCGACCACGACGTGTGGGCGTCCGAGCGCGCCACCGGTAACCGCAACCGGGCGATCGCCTACCTCATGCTCAGTCGCGGGATCATCAGCGACCGGGTCGAGGAGACGCTCGACCTCTACTTCGGGCAGTGTTCGGTGCTCGTGTCGTGCGCCGACCTGGCGCTGATCGGTGCCACGCTCGCCAACCACGGCGTGCACCCCGCGACCGGCGAACAGGTGGTCGCGCCGCACGTGGTGCGCGACATGTTGTCGGTCGCGCTCACCTGCGGCATGTACGACTACGCCGGCGAGTGGGTGTTCACGGTCGGGATCCCGGCCAAGAGCGGTGTGGGCGGTGGCATCCTCGGGGTGTTGCCGGGCGTCGGCGGAATCGCCACGTTCTCACCGCGACTCGACGAGTACGGCAACAGCGTGCGCGGCCTGCGCGTCTTCGAAGAGCTGTCGGCACGCTTCGACCTTCATCTCTTCGATCCGGACCGGCCCTGGCGCCGCATCGACGCGCCATCGGACGCCACCGGATCGGGTGGGTCGGCGTCGTCGACCCACCCGTAGCATCGCGCAGCGATGGACGTCGCCGGCCTGCTCGCCCGACTCGCGCTCGGCGCGGTCTTCGTGGCGTCCGGCGGGCTCAAGCTGAGCGACCGAGAGGTGTGGCGCCGTCAGGCCGCCGACCTCGGTGTCCGCTCGGCCGTCGCCACCGCACTGCCGTGGGGGGAGCTCGTGCTCGGCGCGCTGCTCGTGGCAGGGGTGGCACCACCCTGGCCGGCCGTCGCCGCACTCGCACTGCTCGTGGCGTTCACGGTGTTCATCGCCCGCCGATTGCACGACGGCGAGCGGCCGCCCTGTGCGTGCTTCGGCGCGCGATCGGATCGTCCGCTGGGGGCGCGCCAGCTCGTGCGCAACGCGGTGCTGCTGCTCGTGGCGCTGCTGGCGATCGTGGCCGCCTGACGCCGTCGCCGGTCAACTCGTCGGTGTGGCCGCCGACGGTGCGGGCGTCACGCGCGGGAGCCACGGGACCCGTGAGGCGTCCGGCATCCGCTGCAGTCGGAAGCGGGTGTACAGCGTGACGATCAACGTCAGCAGGGCGACCATGAACAGTGCCTGGCCGACGGGGAGCCCTTCGCGCGAGTCGCTCCGCCACAGCCACAGCGCGAACACCACGGCGGTGTTGAACGCGCCCATCCCGAAGAACTCGGTGGCGGCCGAGTTCCAGACCCGGCCGCGGCTCGCCAACCAGTAGCCGGCGAAGGCGTTGGCGACCACGGCGATCGC
>CAYGLH010000176.1:0-3851 GCA_964350535.1 uncultured Ilumatobacteraceae bacterium | reverse complement strand
CCCATGAAGTCGGTGAAGTCGAGTTGGGCCACGTGGATCCACCACTCCTGGGGCAACTTCACGAAGATCCAGATGAACGCCGCGATCAGCAGCACGTGCCGGTGGTCGAGGCGTCGCGGATCCCACCGCGTACGGACCGCCTCGTAGGCGATGAAGAAGTACTCGAACGTGTTGGGGAAGATGAGCAGCAGCGCCCGCACCTCGGCCAGCTCGAACGCCACGACGCCGACGAGGCGGTAGTACCAGAGGAACTGGGCGGTGGCGAACGCGAAGCCGTCGGTCCAGTTGCGCAGCGTCGACAGGTAGGCGACGGTGAGGTAGTAGATGTCGAGCGCCTTGTCGTAGCTCTGGTAGTTCGCCGGCTCCGCGTCGAAGGCGGCGAAGATCGTCTGATCGGCGGCGTCGATCACCAGCGCGGCGACGATCGCCGGCAGCGGCCAGCGCGGGATCGCCAGCGGCACGGCCAGGCGCGCCAACACGATGACGACGAACACCACTTCGCCCATGACGCCTCAGACGGTGCGCTCGCGACTGAAGCGGACGGTCGCGAGCGTGGCGGCGACGAGCAGCATCACGATCGTGGCGACGATCGCTACCGAGGTGACCGCGTGCGGGGCGGTGTCGCGCGAGCCGAAGTTGCCGATGCCGACACCGATCGGCTTCGACCCGATCTCGGCGGCCGACGTGATCCACATCCACGTCGCCACGCTGATGCCACCGGCAGCGAGGCCGAGCCCGTAGGCGCGGACGAGCAGGAAGCCGACCACGCCGGCGAAGGCGATGAGCGCGAGTTGGGTGAGGCGGCCGACGAAGTACAGCGTCGGCAGGTCGCCGGACGCCACGGTCGACTGGAAGTTGTCGGAGAAGGAGGCGTCGTTCACCGGGATCAGGGGGCCGATCGCCACGCCGAGGGAGGCGAGCGCGCCGAGTGCGGCGATCCACGGATCCAGCCCGCCGCGACCGCCACGCCCTGACGAGCGGAGCGAGGAGAGGAACACGAGGAGTCCCAGCCCGGCGACGCCGACGACGAGCCAGTAGCCGACATCGCGTGTGGTCGTCAGCGTGAACTGCTGGGTCGATGTGCGGGTCAGCATCTCGGCGCGGGAGATCGGCACCTCACCGAGGCCGAGCACGATGCCCGCCCAGCCGATCAGCGCGAGGCCCGCACCGCCGGCGATGCCGGCACCCCAGCGGAAGCCGAACGAGCCGAGCACCGCGCCGACGATCAGGGCGCCGGCGCCGATGTAGCCGGCGACGGCGAGGTTCGTGCCGATGTCGTCGAGCGTGACGATGCCCGTGGAGATGCCGTCGATCGGGCGCGTGGTACGGATGTCGATGATGTCCGATGCCGGCACCATCACCGCGGCGAGCGCGCCGAAGGCGGCGAGCACGAGCAGCAGCCCGACGCGGAACGGGTGGCGGCCGGTGGTGTGGTGGAACTCCTCGGGGTCGCCGTCGAACACGCCGGTCGGTTGCAGCGTCGCGATCGGCACCGTCTCGGTGATCGGCGCGGACGCGGCGGCGACCGGGGGCGTCTCGGCCGTGACGACGCCCTGCTGATCGGTCGCCACGTCCGCTACCGGCTCGGGCTCGGGCTCGGTCGGGTCCGGTTCGGCCTCGGCCTCGGGTTCGGGCTCGACCTCGGTCCGGTCTGGCACAGCCGCCGGCACGATCGGGATCTCGCCGGTGTCGGGCTGGTCGGACGGCTCGTCGGCGCCGGGGACGACCGTCAGTTCCTCGGTGTCGGGCTGTGGCGACGGTTGGACCGCGGCCGGATCGGGTGGCGGCAACGGCGCGGCGATCTCGGTGGTCGGGTCGGCCCCCACGTCCGGGTCGCGCATGTCGGGCGCAGGCGTTCCACCGTTCGTTGGGTCTTCCGACGACGCCGCCATCGCCCACCGACATTACGGGATGACCCGCCACAGACGAGGGCATCGGGAGGGCATGGGGCACAATGCCCCGATGCGACCGGCGCGCCAGGTGCGGCATCGATGAGCGGTCGCTTCGCGCCGTCGCCGACCGGCGACCTCCACGTCGGCAACCTGCGGACCGCGTTGGTGGCGTGGTTGGTGGCCCGCCACGCCGACGTCGAGTTCCTCGTCCGGATGGAGGACCTCGACCAGCACCAGGCCGATCGCCAGCGCGGGGCGCGCCAGCTCGACGACCTGCGTCGCGTCGGGCTCGACTGGGACGGCGGGGTCGTGTGGCAGGGCGACCGCTTCGACCGCTACGACGCCGCGATCGAACGACTGCGCGCCGCCGGGCTGGTGTACGAGTGCTTCTGCACGCGTCGCGAGATCGCCGCCGAGATCGAGGCTGCCCCGCAGGCACCGCACGGGCCGCCCGGTGCCTACCCGGGCACCTGCCGTGAGCTGACCAGTGCCGATCGTGCGGCGCAGCGCGCCGCAGGCCGACCGCCTGCGCTCCGGTTGCGCACCGGCGGGGAGCGTGTCGAGTTCGACGACCTGATCGCCGGGCCCACCGTCGGAGTCGTCGACGACGTCGTGCTCCGCCGCAACGACGGCGTGCCCGCCTACAACCTCGCGGTCGTGGTCGACGACGGGGACCAGGGCGTCACCCAGGTGGTGCGCGGCGACGACCTGCTCGGCTCGACGGCACGCCAGATCCACCTCCAGCAGTTGCTCGGCTACGACCGACCGGTGTACGCCCACGTCCCGCTGGTGGTCGGACCGGACGGCGAGCGTCTGTCGAAACGCCACGGTGCGGTCAGCCTGGCCGAGTTGGCCGCCGACGGCATCGACGCCTCGCGCGTCGCGTCGTGGCTCGTCGAAACGCTCGGAGCGGCGGTGCGCGACGCCACCGTCCCGACCCTGCGCGGCGCCGCCGTCGGGTTCGATGTGGCGCGCCTGGCCGGCGGGCCCGTCGTGTTCGACGCGACCACGCTCCGGCGCTGATCCCGTGCGGTCACGGACCGTGCCGTCGTGACGGCAACGCGTCCCCCGTAGACTGCGCCGTCATGACCCTCGACCTTCACTCGAGGCTTCGTGTCGGAGCCCTCCTCGTCGCGAGCGCCGTCGCGCTCGGGGCGTGTGCCACCGACACCTCCAGCAGCGGTGGTGTCGTGGGAGAGGGGGCGGCGGCCGCGCCCACCCAACCGAAGGTCACCGCCACGCCGACCACGGTCGCGCCGACCACCACGGCGGCGCCCACCACCACCGCCGCACCGACCACCACGGCCCCGCCGACCACGGCGGCACCCACCACCACCGCCGCGCCCACGATCGTGCCGGTCGCCAAGGTCGACCCGCCGCTCTCCGCCATCGGATCGAGCAGCGGCGGTGAAGCGTCACGCGTCCAACAGCGCCTGATCGATCTCGGTTTCTGGGTGTCGGCCGTCGACGGCCAGTACGGGCTCACCACCCGTCAGGCGGTGATGGCGTTCGAGAAGTACATGGGTTTCGACGCCGACGGCAGTGTCGATCAGCGGACCGCGGACGCGCTCACCAACATGGATGCCCGGGCCCACGCCCGCGCCAACTCCGGCACGCTCGTCGAGGTCGACAAGTCCAAGCAGCTGCTGTTCTTCGTCATCGACGGGCGCACCGAGTGGATCCTCAACACCTCCACCGGCAACGGCGAGGCGTACACCGAGCCCGACCAGAACACGCCGGGCGAGATGATCTCGGGCGTGTCACTCACGCCCGACGGCCTGCACCAGGTCAACCGCCAGCGTCCCGACGGTTGGTGGGAGGGCGACCTCGGTCAGATCTACCGGCCGAAGTACTTCGTCGGCGGCGTCGCCGTGCACGGCTCGAACAGCATCCCCAACTACCCGGCCTCGCACGGCTGTGTGCGCGTGAGCGTGCCGGCGATGGACTGGATCTGGGACT
>CAYGLH010000175.1:0-7642 GCA_964350535.1 uncultured Ilumatobacteraceae bacterium | reverse complement strand
GCGTGACACCGATTGGGTCGATCCGTTGTCGATCGCCGCGTGTCCGGGGACCGAGCTGCGAATCGTGTCGTGGGATGCCCTCGACCTGGCGTTCGGCGACGAGTCGTCGGTGGCCACCGGCGAACGGCACTTCTCGTCCTACTCCTACGGCATCGACGGCCAGATCGCATCGACGCCGCCCGGGTTGCTGACCACCAACGGGATCGGCCTGGGGTCGAGCATCGCGGAGCTGCGCAACGCCTACCCCGACGTCACCCTCACCGAGGAGAGCGACTTCGGGGCAGCGAACTTCTTCGTCAACGACGCCCTGCGCGGCTACATCACCGGCGTCGACGACAGCGCCGCGGTCACGGTGATCGTCGGCGGCGACGGCTGCGGGTTCTGACCGAGGGCGATCACATGCAGAGCGTGCTCGACTGGCATCGCGGTGTCGGCTGGTACGTCATCTTCGCCAACGCACTCGTCGGCTGCTGGTGCTTCGCCGCCTACCGCTGGCCTCGACTGAGGTCCCGTGTGCTCTGGGTGGCGGTGGGGCTCGCCCAACTCGGCAGCTTCGTGATCGCGATCCTCGGCGTGATCCTGGTGAACCGCTACGAACTGGAGCTCGACCAGTTCCACGCGCTCTACGGGTTCAGCGCGATCGTGGCGATCGCCATCCTGTACAGCTACCGCACCAGCCCGTTCATGCGCGGCAAGGAGCTGGTGCTCTACGGCTTCGGGAGCTGGTTCATCATGGGTCTCGGGATCCGCTCGATGATCCTCTGACAGCGAACCTCCGACCGCTGCGAAATCGGCGGGCGAGGATCAGATGCCGATGCCGCGCGGGAGCTTGTCCGGATCCCACTTCAGCAGCGTGAGGCCCTGCTCGCAGGCGAAGCGGTCGGTCATGCCGGCCACGTACGCCACGGCGACGCGCACCGCGTCCTCATCACCCGCGACCAGCTGGGAGGTGTCGACGTCGGCGTCGAGCACGACCTGCGCGGTCTGCCGGGGGATGGCGTGGGGTCGATCGGCGTAGTGCTCGACGAGCGCTCGCAGCAGCCCGACCACCGACTCCGCCTGGAGCTTGCTGGCCGGCCGGAGGTAGACCCGCTCGTAGTTGAACCGGCGGAACTCGGCGAGCGCCTCTGCCGTCTCGGGGTCCATCCCGATCCGGCCGGTCGCGGCGGAGGCGGTGACCATCGCCCGGACGAACGTGCCGAGCTGGCTCGAACGGTCCCGACCGCACCGTTCGGCAACGAGGTCGGGCAGCATGTCGGCGCTCACGATGCCGGCGGCCACCGCGTCTTCGAAGTCGTGGCACACGTAGGCGATGCGGTCGGCCCACGACACCACCTCGCCCTCCGGGGTCGCGGGTGCCGGGAGGCTCCACGAGTGGTTGCGGATCCCGTCGAGGGTCTCGGCGCAGAGGTTGAGCGGCTGGAGGGTGACGTCGGCGCCCCACGGAGCGTGGTCGAACCCCTCGGGCAGGTACGGCGAGAGGGCGTCCTCGCTGGCGTGACCGCCCGGCCCGTGGCCACAATCGTGGCCGAGGGCCATCGCCTCGACGAGGGGAACGTTGAGGCTCAGCGCCTGGGCGACCGACCGGGCGACCTGGGCGACCTCGAGGGCATGGGTCATCCGCGTCCGTTGGTGGTCGCCGGGGAAGACGAAGACCTGGGTCTTGCCGGCCAGTCGCCGGAACGACGAGTCGTGGAGGATCCGGTCGCGGTCGCGCTCGAAGCACGTGCGGTACGGATCGGGCTCCTCCTCGACGGCGCGATTGCCGGCACCCGTTGCACGTGTCGCCGCGGATGCCAGGAACTGCTCCTCGCGCTCCTCGCGGACCTCGCGGGTGAGCACGGTGAGCTCGCCCGGACCGGCGTGCGAGTCGGCGTGGGCGAGTACGAGGTCGTGCGCGTCGTGGCCGGCCATGGTCGACGCCCAGCGCTCGGCCCGCTCGGCCGCTTCGTCGTCGATCGGGTCAACGTCGGTCACCCGTCCCACCCTACGGCCGCCAGCCGTTTCCGTCGGCGAATGTCCGGTCTCGGCGGCATCGGACCGACACAGATCGGAAGGTCGCGGGCGGCGGTTCGGAGCAACCTATAGCCTGCGAAATCGATGTCCCAGTTCGTCGACGAGTGCCAGCTCAACGTGAAGGCGGGCGACGGGGGAGCGGGCTGCGTGAGCTTCCGCCGGGAGGGGCCGGTGGCGATGGGCGGCCCGAACGGCGGCGACGGCGGACGCGGCGGCGACGTCTGGTTCGTGGCCGACCACAACGTCGCCTCGCTGCTGGCGTTCCGCGACTACCCGCACCGCAAGGCGGAGAGCGGGGCGCACGGCAAGGGCAAGGACATGCACGGCCGGCGCGGCGAGTCGCTGGAGATCAAGGTGCCGATGGGCACGATCGTGTCCGACATGTACACCGGCGAGTTGCTCGCCGAGCTCGTCGACCACGGCGACCGTTGGAAGGCGGTCGCCGGGGGGCGTGGCGGCCGGGGCAACGCCAAGTTCCTCACCAACCAGCGCCGCGCCCCCAGCTTCGCCGAACAGGGCGAGCACGGCGAGGAGCGCTGGCTCAAGCTCGAGCTGCGGCTGATGGCCGATGTGGCCCTGGTCGGGTTCCCGAACGTCGGCAAGTCCACGCTGATCAGCGTGATCTCGAAGGCCAAGCCCAAGATCGCCGACTACCCGTTCACCACGCTCGAACCGAACCTCGGCGTGGTGCAACTCGACGAGGAGACCGAGTTCGTCGTCGCCGACATCCCAGGACTGATCGAGGGTGCCAGCGAGGGCAAGGGCCTCGGACATCGGTTCCTCCGCCACATCGAACGCGCCCGCGTGCTGTGCGTGATGGTCGACCTCGCGCCGATGGACGGCACCTGGCCGGAGGAGCAGGAGCGGATCCTCCTGAAGGAGCTCGCCGACTACCAGCCCGACCTGCTCGAACGGCCACGTGTGGTGGTTGGCACGAAGGGCGACGTGGTCCAACACGACGACCTCGAGATCCTCGAGTGGGACCGTCCCGTCATCTCCGCGGTCACCGGCCAGGGGGTCCGCGAGCTCGTCGGGCAGATGGCGTCGCTGGTGCACGAGGCGCGCCAGGCCGACCATGTCGACCCCGACGGTGTCGTCGTGATCCGTCCCGAGGTGCGCGGCGCCGACGTCGAGCGACTCGGCGACGGCGAGTTCCGGATCCTCGGCCGCGACGTGGAGCGGGTCGTCGCCCTCAACGACGTCACCACGCCCGAGGCGCTGGCGTACATCGACCACCGGCTCGAGCGGCTCGGCGTGCCGAAGATGCTGGCGAAGGCCGGCGCCGTCGAAGGCGACGTGATCTGGATCGGCGAGTTCAGCTTCGAATACCGGCCCGACCTGTGATGCGCCCGGACCGAGCGCCATCCGCGCTGCGCGAGAGCGGTGTGCGATGCGGGTCGTAGCGAAGATCGGTACCGCGTCGGTCACCGACGAGGCCGGGATGATCGAGCGCGGGGCGATCGCCAAGCTCGTCGACGAAGTGGCCGCGCTCCGCTCCGACGGTCACGAGGTGGTCGTCGTCTCGTCCGGTGCGGTGGCGGCGGGGGTGGCCGCGATGGGGCTCGCGCGACGGCCCGCCGACATGGAGACGCTGCAAGCCCTGTCGGCGGTCGGTCAGAGCCGGCTCGTCGAGGCGTACAACGTCGAGCTCGGGCGGCACGGCCTGGTCGGAGCGCAGGTGCTGCTCGACCCACACGACTTCGTCGACCGCACCCAGTACCTGCATGCCCGCCAGACGCTCGACCGCCTGCTGGCGCTCGGCTGCGTGCCCGTGGCGAACGAGAACGACGCGATCGCCAACGACGAGCTGCGCTACGGCGACAACGATCGGCTGGCAGCGCTGCTGGCGCACAGCATCAACGCCGACGTGCTGGTGTTGCTCACCGACATGGATGGTGTGTTCACGGCTGATCCGCGTCGCGACTCGTCCGCGGCCTTGATCCCGTACGTCGCCGCCGACGACCCGCTGCTGTCGATCTCCGCCGACGCCGCGGGCGGGAGCGGTCGCGGCAGCGGCGGGATGGCGAGCAAGCTCGTCGCCGCCCGCATCGCCTCGTGGTCCGGCATTCGCAGTGTGATCGCCCGGGCCGCCCGCCCAGGGGTGCTCGCCGGTGCGGTGTCGGCCGAGCTGGTCGGTACGACGTTCGAGGCCCACGCCCGCACGCTCACGGCGCGCAAGCTGTGGATCGCCTTCGCCTCCGAGGTGGCCGGCACGATCGATGTCGACGAGGGCGCCGAGCGGGCACTGGTCGAGCGGGCCACGAGCCTGCTCCCCGCCGGCGTCGTGGGCACCTCCGGCGACTTCCGCCCCGGTGACACGGTCGACGTCGCCGGGCCGTCGGGGCGCACGTTCGCCCGCGGCATGGTGTCGATCGACGCCGGCGGCCTGCAATCGGTGCGCGGCCACCGCACCACCGACCTTCCCGCCGGCGTCACCCACGAGATGATCCACCGCGATGCCCTCGTCCTCCTGCCGACCTGACAGCACCCGACCACCCCCTCCCCGAAACCTGCGCGTCCGGTCGCGCTGAGCGCGACATCCGCTCCAGAGAACCGGTGAGGGCCGGTCACCGGCGGAGGAGTCGGGAGCGGACCGCGTCGAGTTCGGGCACCCGCAGCGCGAAGAGGACCCCGAGGTAGACCACGATCCCCGTCACGCCGCCGACGGTCACCCGCACGACGGCGTCGAGCCCGGTGTCGCCGCCCACGGCGCGGGCGACGACCCACACCGCCTCGGCCATCAGGACCGCGGCCAGCAACATCGGGGCGATCGAACGGAGTGTCGCTCCCATCGAGAAGCCGGCCACCTTGTAGCCGAGGATCTGCAGCGCCCAGAGCGACGAGACGGCGTACGCCAGCGCGAACGCCAGGCCGAGCCCCAACACCCCGTACCTGTCGACAAGCAGCACCGCGAGCGCGATGTTGATCGCGTTCTCGACGACGTTGATCTTGAACGGCGTCTTCGTGTCCTTGTGGGCGTAGAACCCGCGCAGCACGAACATGTAGATCGAGAAGGCGCCGAGCCCCAGTGCGAAGCCCGCCAGCGCCCGTGACGTGTTGCGGGCGTCGGTGGCGTCGAAGTTCCCGTGCTCGAGCAGCGCCCCGACGATCGGTCGGCGGAGCACGAAGATGCCGACGCCCGCCGGGATCGTCAGCAGCGCCGTCATCCGCACGCCGAGCGACGCCTGATCGATGAACGCAGGTTTGTCGCGGCGGGCGACCGAGCGCGCCAGCTCCGGTTGGAACGTGGTGGCGATCGACACCGCCAGCAGGCCGTGAGGGAGCACGAAGAACGTGAACGCGTCGAAGTACGCGGATGCGTCACCGGACCCCGGGTCGGCAAGGTTGCGGACGACGACGAGCGCCGCTTGGTTGGCGACGACGAACCCGATCGTCCACACCGACATCCGCAACAGCTGTCGCACGGCGGGATGCCGGAACTCCGGGCGGAAGCGGAACCGGAATCCGCTCTGCAGCGCGGCGGGCACCAGGAACAGCAGCATCGAGCCGATTCCGAGCGTGGCCCCGAGCCCGAGCGTGAGCCGCACCCGCTGATCGTCGAGGACGTCGGCGAGGTCGTACACCGTGTCGCCCGCCCCGGGCAGCGACAGCAGCGCGGCGATGATGATCAGGTTCGGCAGGATCGGGCTCCACGCCGCGGCGAAGAAGCGGCGGCGGCTGTTGAGGAAGGCGTTCATCAGCGCCACGAGCCCGTAGAACAGGATCTGCACCAAGAAGATCCGGGCGAGCGTGGTACCGACCGAGCGGAAGGTCGTCTCGTCGACACCGGCGTCGACATTGATCGAGTACAACCCGAACACGAACGGCGCGGCCACGACCGCCACCACCGTGAGGGCGGCCATCAGGATCGCCGACACGGTCAGGACGACGTTGGTCGCCTCGTCGTCGTCGTCCTCCACGAAGGTCGAGAACAACGGCACGAGGGTCGCCGACAGCACGCCGCCGAGCAGCAGCTCGTACACGATGTTCGGTGTCTCGTTGGCGAGCTTGTAGGCGTCGGCCAGCGCGGTTTGCCCGAGCACGTAGCCGAGGGCGACGACGCGCAGCAGCCCGGTGACGCGCGACAGCGCCGTGCCCGTCGCCACGACGAGGTTGCTGCGCAGCAGCCCGCTCACGCGATCCGTCTCCGGTCGCGGGAGGGCACGCTCACCGTCCGGGCTGACATTGCGACGCAACGCTAGTGCTGTGGCCAGGGCGAACGTGGGTTACGACGCACCGCCGACGCTCCAGACGACGAGCGGATGCCGGCTGCGGCGGGTGCGCACCCGCTCGGGATCCGGCAGCGCCCGCAGCGACTCGAGCACGGGTTCGACGACGGCGGCCCACGTGGCGTCGTCCAGGTCGAAGAGCGAGGAGAAGCTGCGCGACTCGATCAACCGGATCTGATCGCCCGGGCTCCCGGGGAACGTCTGCCAGGGGGTGTAGCCGGTGTGGACGAGTTGCAGACCCGCCGGCGCCGCGGACACCACCGGATCGAGGCCGCGGCCGGTTCGGCGGATCGCTCGGAGACCCTCGAGGACCGTGGCGATCTCGTCGTCGGGGTCGTCGTCAGCGAACGAGAGCACGGTGACCACCCGGCCGCCCGGTCGTACCGCGCGCGCCGCCTCGGTGAGCGTCGCCACCGGATCGCCGACCAGCTGCAGCACCCAGACGAGCACGAGCGTGTCGATCGCGTCGTCGGCGACCGGCAGGCGGTCCGCGTCGGCGACGGCGACGGTCGTCCCGATCCGCTCGACCGCCCGCCGAAGCATCGCCTCGCTGAGGTCGATGCCGACCACGTCATGACCCGCCGCGCGCAGCCCGCTCGCGATGGTCCCGGTACCGACCCCGGCCTCGAGCACCCGCCGGCCCACGACCCACGGCGCGACCGCTGCGGCGAAGTGATCGCCGCGCCGCTCGCCTCCGCGGCTCTCGTCGTACACGTGGGCGACGCGGTCGAACGAGGTCCCCGGCATGGCCGCACGATAGATGTCCGCCCGACCGCCCGGGGTCCGGGGACGACGAGCGCAACGGGCGAACGGTGGCGCAGCGCTCCCAGTCGGCCTGCCGGAGGCGCCGACTTTCCGATTGACCGGTGGGTCAAGCCGGGAAGTAGCGTGCATCGACATGACGACCACCGATTCCCCCGCGGCGGCGAACACCGGACGCTTCGACAGCGTGCAGGGCGTGCGCGAGGCGTTGCGCGACGTCCAGTACCTCGCCGACGACGGCATCGCCGGCGTCGCCTTCCTCGCCGATCGCCTCGGCAAGCCGATCCTCGTCGAGGGCCCGGCCGGTACCGGCAAGACGCAGCTCGCCAAGTCGATCGCCGAGATCACCGACGCACGTCTGATCCGACTGCAGTGCTACGAGGGGCTCGACGAGAGCAAAGCGCTGTACGAGTGGAACTACAAGAAGCAGCTCCTCCGGATCCAGACCGAGCGGGGCAGCGACGGCGACGACGGCGCCCACGACTGGACCGACGTCAAGGACGACATCTTCTCCGACGAGTTCCTGCTCACCCGTCCGCTGCTCGAGGCGATCACCGCCGACGAGCCGGTCGTGCTGCTGATCGACGAGGTCGACCGCGTCGAGGTCGAGACCGAGGCGCTCCTTCTCGAGATCC
>CAYGLH010000174.1:0-7643 GCA_964350535.1 uncultured Ilumatobacteraceae bacterium | reverse complement strand
GCTCGTCGCCGGTGATGCCGAGGCGGAACAGCCAGGCCGGCGCGAGGACGGCGAGCCCGAGCGTCGCCACCGCCAACAAGGCGCCGTCGAAGCGCGACGTCGGCAACGCGACGACACCTGCAGCCAGCGCGGCAGCAACGGCGCCGACGAGCAGCGACAGCTCCCAGGTGGCGCCGAGCTCGATCATCCGGGCGCTGGTGATCGCGCCGATCCCGGCGAGCGTGAACTGGGCGAGCGAGATCTGACCGGACCAGCCGGCGAGGACCGACGCCGACACGACGACCAACACGAGGATCGCGAGACGGGCCAGCTGGAAGGTGTTGCCGGCCGAGGTGACGAGGTAGGGCACGGCCACGATCGCCAGCGCGGCCAGGACGAATGGGGTGAAGCGGGCCAGCCGGACCCGCCACGTGTCGGGCCAGTCGCTCCACGGACGGATCGTGATGAGCGGTCGCGAGCGCTCCGGCGTGGTGTCGCGGGGCAACGTCGCCAGTCCCCCGAGGACCATCGCGAACACGACGAGGTTGGCGA
Source organism: uncultured Ilumatobacteraceae bacterium (assembly GCA_964350535.1). Taxonomy (GTDB): domain Bacteria; phylum Actinomycetota; class Acidimicrobiia; order Acidimicrobiales; family Ilumatobacteraceae; genus CAYGLH01. Next base: position 7,112 of record CAYGLH010000174.1, on the reverse strand, counting down.
CGCCGGGGTCGTCGGACCAGCGGATCGCCAGCGCCTCGCCGACGCCGAGCAGGAGTCCGCCGAGCAGCGTCCCCGGCACCGACCGGAAGCGTCCGATCGCCGCCGCCGCGAACCCGCGCAGCAACAGGCCCGGACCGACCGAGGCGATCGCAACTGCGGTGCCGCCGCGCATCGGGATCGCGGTCGACGCGGCGATCACCGCCAGGGCGCCCGCGCCGACCCACACCACGGTCGAGACCGCGGACGCGTTGACGCCGGCGAGTCGGGTCGCCTCCGGGTTGGCAGCGGTGGCCCGGACGACGGCTCCCGCGGTGGAGCGGGCCAGCACCCACCAGATCGCGACCGCGATGGTCGGTGCCAGGATCAGCGCGCCGAGCTCGGCGCCCGAGAGGTCGACGGGCCCGATCGACAGCGACCCGTCGATCAACGTCGGGAACGGCGCGAAGAGCTCGACGCCGGGGAGCGAGACGCGCAACAGGGCGGCGAGCTGTCCGGCGCCGAGCGTGGCGACCATCACGACCACGGCCGAACGGTCGGCCATCCGCTTGATGACCACCAGTTCGGTGAGCCCGGCGAGGACCGCGCCGCCGGCGATCCCGACCACGAGCGCCGGGACGAACGGCCACCCGTAGTTGATCGTCAACACGGCGACGACGGCCGCGCCGAACGCGCCGATCTCGCCGTGGGCGAGGTTGAGGACCTTGTTCAGCCGGTAGATCAGCGCCAGGCCGATCCCGAGGAGTCCGTACGTCGTGCCGGTGATCAGCCCGATGACGATGAGGTCGAGGGTCACGGCACACCGCCGAGGAACACGGCCCGCGCCAGGTCGCGACGCTCCAGCAGCTCGTCGCCGGCACCCTCGAACAGCACGCGGCCACGGTCGAGGAACACGACGCGATCGGCGGTGGAGGCGGCGATGTTCAGCGACTGCTCGACGATCACGATCGCGGTGCCGTCGCGACGGATCTCCTCGAGGGTGCCGACGAGTCGCCCGACCACGACCGGAGCGAGCCCGAGGGACAACTCGTCGATCAGCAGTAGCTGTGGATCGAGCAGGAGGGCGCGGGCGAGGCCGAGCATCTGTTGCTCGCCTCCCGACAGCCGATCGGCGCGCCGCTCCATCAGCGGGACGAGCTCGGGAAACAGCTCGAGGCTGTGGGCGATGCGGTCGCGGCGGACGGTCTCGTCGAGGTGCAGGCTGCCGACCTCGAAGTTCTCGCGCACCGACAACGGCCCGAAGCTCGACCGGCCCCCGGCGATCTGGACGATGCCGGCCCGCGTCCGGGCGTGGGCCGACTGCAGCGTCACGTCGGCCGGACCGAAGCGGATCACGCCGCGCTCGGCCGCCTGGAGGCCCGACACGGCACGGAGCAGTGTCGACTTCCCGGATCCGTTCGTGCCGACGACGGCGACGATCTCGCCCGCGCCGACCTCGAGATCGACGCCGTGGAGGATCGGCACGGTGCCGATGGACACGTGCAGGTTGCGCACCTGCAGCACCGGCTGCTCGCCGGTGAGCGACCGGCGCTCCTGCTCCGCGGCTTCCTCCAGCAGGTCGTCGGCGACGCGCTGCATGTCGTCGTCGATCGTCTCGCCGGCGCGTGAGATCAGGTACCCGCCGATCGCCGCTGCGGGCAGGATCACGACGGGGATCGCCGGCCGGGTGCCGATCGAGTCGGCCACGATGCCGGCGACGATCGCCCCGAAGAAGCCACCGATCAAGAAGACGTAGACGCCGATCAGCGAGAAGCCCTGGGCGCGCAGCGAGGCGGGCACGATCGCCGCCACGATCACGAAGAGGGTCACGAACGCTGCCGACCCGATCGCCCCGCCGATCGCCGACCACAGCACGAACAGCGGCGCGTTCGGCATGAAGACCGCGAGCGAGGTGCAGATGCTCGCCGCGACGACCGCAGCACCCATCAGCCGTAGCAGCGCGGCAGGATCCCGTGCGAACAGTCGGCCGCCGTAGCCCGCTCCGACCGGGACGGCGAGCAGCGCAGCGACCGCTGAGATGGTGCTGATCACACCGCGCTGGCCGGCGCTCATGCCGAAGTGGTCCTCGAGCACCAAGCTGATGAAGATCGGGACGCTGAAGATGCTGAACCCGATGACGCCGATGCCGGTCGCCAGCCGATCGAAGGTGGTGATGCGACGGATCCGTTCGAAGGCCAGCGAGAACGCGATCGGGCGCTCGTCGGCGTCCAACTGCTCGGCGCTGCCGAGGACGCGCTCACGCTCGTAGGCGCCGCGCTCGGGCTCGCGCAACCAGATCGCGGCGATGACGGCCACGACGAGGGGCGGGACCGCGACGATCACGGCGATCGTCCGCCACGCGTCGTCACCGCCGACGACCAGGGTGAGCGCGGCCACCGCCAACGGCCCGAGGACCCGGCCGAGCGGACCGGACGCGCCGTGCGCCGCGTACACCGCGCCGCGCGCCCGCTCCGGGTACGCATCGGCGAGCATCGAGCCGTGCACCGGGAGCGTGTTCGACTTTCCCAGCCCACCGACCACGCGGGTCAACACGAACTGCAACAGGTTCTGCACCAGGCCCAGCGCGGCGAGTGCCAGGCTCCACACGAACGTCGCCACGACGGCGATGCGGCTGCGGTTGGCGCGGTCGGCGAGGCGGGCGATCGGGATCGCCCCGGCCACGAACACCGCCCCCGCCGTGGTGCCGATGAACGCCAGGCCCGTGGTGCTGACGCCGAGCGACTCCTGGATCTCCGGCGCGAAGATGCTGACGACGGCGTTGTCGAGCTCGTCGAACGTGGCGAGCGCGCTGAGGATCGCCACGGTGCCGAACCCGCCGGCGGCGACCGCACTGCGCAGGCCGAGCGCCGTCTCACCGTCCGTCACGGCGTCATCCCGGTCGCCGCGCTCCCGGACGCCGACCTCCGGGTCGGTGTCGCTCATCCGCCGTCCAGCGGGGCGAAGTCCCCGACGGCGCTCCAACAGCTGCAGGCCGCCGACCAGGTGATCTCGCGGACGGCGTTCGCCGCCGTGAAGTCGCCCTCACCGAATCCTGCCGGTCCATAGTCGGCGAGCGCGATGTCGGTGACCCGCTGGAGCGCTGCGGCCAGCGACTCGGTGGTCAGGTCGCCCTCGACCTGCTCGCCGGCGGCGACGAGGAGGTCGGCGAAGTTGCAGGCGTAGAAGGCGCCGGCGATGTCGATCGACCCCACCTCGATCTCGGTGCCGAGCAACTCGCCCGCCCGCGCCCGGCAGGCAGCGTCGGCCTCGGGCTCGTCGAGCCCGGCAGCCTCCCACCCGAACGTGTGCGTGGTCACGCCGCGGGCGCCGTCGAGCTGCGCCGGATCGATCTGACTGGCATAGAGGTCGCTGGCGAACCCTGCGGCGTCGGACCCGACCCACTGCACGTCGATGCCTTGCGCCTCCAACGCCTGGGCGAACGACGCCGTGGAGAAGAACCCGGCCGTGGAGATGATCGTCTCGACGCCTGCCGCACGGACCTCCTCGACCTCGACCGGGATCTGGCTGGCGGCGACGTCGCCGTCGCTGTCGAGGACGACGGTGACGGCCGGCTCCAGTCCGGCCTCGGCGAGGGCGGGGAGGAGGTACGCCTCCATCGTGTCGTGGTCGCCGCCGGTGTCGATGCTGGAGAAGACGGCGAACGGCGCGGCGGCGAGCTGCTCGTCGAACGCCTCGACGATGGCGACCTGGGTCTCTCCCTTCGACGGGGTGAGCGTGAACAGCCTGCCGTCGGCGCGCTCGTAGAACTCGTCGGGCGAGCCGTCCGCCTGGAGCATCAGCGTCTCGTTCTGCTCGGCGACGCACACCACCGGGTCGCCGTAGACCCCACCCAAGCCGATCACCACGAAGGCGTCGAGGTCCTGCGTCGCGGTGAGGCAGGCGCGCACCGAATCGCCGTCGACGAGGAGGTCGAACTCGACCAGCTCCAGATCGATCTGGTGGCCGGCGATGCCGCCGCGCTCATTGGCGTCGGCGATCAGTGCCTCGAACACCGGGCCGAACTCCCCGACCTCCTCGGCGAGGCCGAACTGGGCGGCCACCGACAGGTCGGGGTACATCACGGCGACGGTGACCGGGTCGAGTGTCGCCGGCCCGGATGCCGCGCCGGTGTCGGCGGGTTCGGTGTCGGTACTCCCGGTGTCGGCGGGTTCGGTGTCGGCGGGTTCGGTGTCGGCGGGCTCGGTCGCGGCGGACTCGGTGTCGGCGGGTTCGGTGGCGGACGTCTCGGGGTCGCCCGCAGCGTCGCCCTCCGGGTCGGCGACATCGGTCGCCTCGGTCGCCGGCGCCACGTCGTCGGTCGCCGGATCCGCATCGTCCTCGGCGGGCGATGAACACGCGACGGTCAGCAACAGCGTCGCACCGATGGCGAGCGCTCGTACGGATGAGTTGGTCAACGTGTTCCCCTCGGTTCGATGGACCGGCGTAATTTACCGTAAGTAGATTCAATATACTCGCGGTAAGTTATTCCCACCACCCGCCCTCCTTCCCACTCGGAGCAGACCCTGCCCACCGCACCAACCACCGTCGATCGGCTCACCGCTCGGCTCGAACACCTCGACGCCCAGGTCGGGCGCTACGGGCCTCGCTCGGTGCCCACCGACCTGCGCCGCGACCACGTCCTCACCGTCGCCACGCTGGCGTTCATGGCCGACGGCTACGGCGGCGTCTCGATGCAGCAGATCGCCGAGCGCGCCGGCGTGACCAAGCCGGTGGTCTACGCGCTGTTCCACTCGAAGGAGGACCTGTTCGCGGCCGTCGTCGACTTCGCCAGCGTCAGCCTCGCCGAGCGGATCGGCGGCGCCACGTCCGATCGCGGCGAGTCGCAGCTCGGCGCCGGGATCAGGGCCTTCCTGGAGTACTCGGAGGAGACCCAGGGACTGTGGGGCCAGATCTTCGCCTCGATCCAACACGCGGCGGTCGCCGATGCGGTCCAGCGCCTCCAGCAACAGCAGGTCGACCTGGTCGCCGCATCGCTCCGGCGCGGCCACGAGGATGCAGGCCTCGAGCCCGACGATCGGGAGATCGAGGCACTGGCGCACCTGATCAGCGGAGCGGTCCAGGCGGTCGCCGGGTGGTGGAGCCGAAACCCCGACATCGCCCTCGACGACGTGGTGGCCTTCGTCGAGGCCTCGCTCGCACCCACGCTCTCGACGCTGCGCGGCGAACTGAGCGGCACCACCTGGTTCCGATGACACCGCCGAGCGACCTCACCGCCGACCTGTCGGCTGCACTCCCCGATGCCGAACAGCAGCTCGCGTGGATCGACGAGATCGTCGCGCTCGGCGTCCGGCGCCCGGGGTCGGTCGAGAACGCCCGCACCGTCGAGTGGTGCTCGACCCGGCTGCGCTCGATGGGGTACGACGTCACGCTGCAACCGGTGCCCGCCCTCACCGCCCATCCCGGCCCGGCGACCATCGTCGCGTGGCCGACCGACCGGCCCGACCGGCGGGTCGAGCTGTCCGGCCTCACGATGCCGTTCAGCACCCCCACGTCGGCCCGCCGTTGGCGCCTGGAACAGCGCCGACCGGACAGCGCACTCGGGCCCGAGGTGGCGGCGCTCGAACACGTCCGCTTCACCGAGCTCCCGGTGTCGCTCATCACCGGCGCGGCGATCGCCACCCACGACCCCACCGGCGAGTTCGAGCGCCACGTCCACGTCCTCCCGTTCGGCGCCGCGCTCGGCAAGGAGGTCGATGCGGTCGTCGCCTCCGGGGCCGGCGCGATGGTCGGCGTCGTCGATGCGCCGTGGACCACGTCCGACTACTTCGTGCCCTACGACGGCGTCGTCCGACCGATCCCCGCGCTGTGGCTCGACCGGGACCAAGGAGCCGTGCTCGACGACCTGCTCGCCGACGGGGAGGTCGAGGTCGAGGTGACGACCGCCGTCGAACACCGGGAGACGATCGACCACAACGTGATCGCCACCGCACCGTCATCCCGCGCCGCGGCCGACCCGGATCACACCCACGACTGGATCGTGATCGGCAGCCACCACGACGCGCCATGGGCATCGGCCGTGGAGGACGCGTCCGGGGTGGTGCAGGTGCTGGCGCAGGCCGCCGCCTGGGCCGACATCGCTCCCGAACGACGGCCGGCGTCGCTGGCGTTCGTGCTGACGGCAGCGCACATGTCCGAGGGGGCCGGCACGCGACGGTTGATCGAGAGCTGGGAGCACCGCGACCAGGTGCGGTTCGCCCTCCACCTCGAACACATCGCCGCCGAAGCCGCGCCCGACGGCAGCGGAGGACTCCGGGCGACCACCCGTCCCGAGGTCCGGTGGTGGTTCGTGTCGGCGCCCGACCCGGACGAGGAGGCGGCGATCACCGCATCGGTCGAGCAGGCGATCGCCACTGCACGACTCGACCGGTCGCTCGTCCTGCCGCCCGAGATCTTCGGCCCGATGCCGCCGACCGACGGCGGCTTCTTCCACCCTGCGCGCATCCCGATGGTCAATCTGCTCGCCGCACCGATGTACCTGTTCGACCCCGCCGACACGGTGGAGATGATCCATCGTCCATCCCTCGAACCGACGACGCGCGCCGCGCTGCAACTCACACTCGACGCGACGACGAGGATCCTCCGATGAGCACGACCGACGGCGCACTGCTCGCCCGCACCCCACCCGCGTTCCCGCCGGGTCCGTGGCGGGCACGTTGGATCTGGGCCGCGGACGCGCCCGACGGCCAACGGCACGTCGCCGCCCTTTCGACGTCGTTCGAGCTCGACCACGTCCCCGACCGGGCCCCCGCGCGGTGGTGCGCGGTCGGGCGAGCGGTGCTGTTCGTCAACGGCACCGAGGTCGCCCGGGGACCGATGCGCGCCAACCCGCGCCGCCAACCCGCCGACGACGTCGACCTGGCGTCGCACCTGCGTCCCGGCAGGAACACGATCACTGCCCTGGCACTCCACTACCCCGGCCCGACGCCGTGGTACCTCCCGATGCCGGTCTTCGCGTCGGACCTCGCCGCGGGAGGGTTCGTGCTGGAGGCCGACGTCGGCGACCGGTGGGTGACGACGACCGGCGACTGGCGGGCGAGCGTGCTCGACGGGTGGGGTGCGACCCATGGGAGCGGCGTCTCGGGTCGCGGCATCGAGGTGCTCGACCTTCGCTCGCT